>NZ_JARVII010000036.1:0-23175 GCF_029813755.1 Ottowia cancrivicina
GACTGTCACGCAAGGCGCAACAAGCCGCACCACCTACTACATCAACGGCGAAAGCGCCCTGATGGCCGAAGCCGATGAAGAAGGGCGGATCACCAAGGCGTACGGATTCAACCCCCACACGCAGCAAGCCAAAACCAACGAGGAGGACGAAGACGAACAAGAAGGCAGCCTATGGAGCACCGACCCCATCTGGCAGGCTGACCTTGCAGCAGGCCAGAGCCTCAAAGAAGCCAGCTACCACTACCTGGTCACGGATCACCTGGGAGCGCCCGTATTGGCGCTGAACAAGGCGGGCGAGGCGACGTGGAAAGCGAACTACGAGGCTTTCGGCAAGGCCATAATCAATCCGGCCTCGACGGCGCAAATCAACCTGAGACTGCCGGGGCAGTACTTTGATGCGGAAACGGGGCTGCACCAGAACTGGAACCGGGACTATGCGCCGGGCATTGGCAGGTATGTGCAGGCGGATCCGATTGGACTGGCGGGGGGCATAAACATCTATGAGTATGCCTATGGGAATCCTGGAGCTTATATAGATCCAAATGGAGAATTTGTTCTTGTGGGTGCTGTGGTGGGAGGAGCATTAAATTTTGGTTGGCAACTTTGGCAGAATGGTGGCCGCATTGAGTGCATCAATTTTTGGGAAGTTGGCATGTCAGCGTTATCAATGTCTGGTTTTGGAATTATTGGGAGAGGAGGATTGGCTGGGATTGCTGGATTTTTTACAAACACAGAAAAATTCAGAAAATACAGTAAGGCCTATTGGAAAATTCGCGGTGGGGCAAAAAATATGAGCTTAGATCATTGGATGATTTCTCAGGCTGCCGCACGCAATGGGAAAGTTTCAGCAAAAATTGTCAATGGAGGATGGAATTTATTGGAGATGCCAAAAACATGGAACAGATGGTTAGGATTTGCGCCAAATTGGAAAAACCGGCCGTTACAAAGAAAATTGGCAATTGCAGCTCGGGTTGGTATTCAGATAGGCATTCCTGGAATAGCAATTACGTCTGGCGTTGCAGGGTATAAAGCAGGTCTTAATGCACAGGAAGAAAAATGCGGATGCTAATAATATGACTGCTGTGTGTATAAAATGTGGAAACTTCAAAAAGAAGGCTATCATACCATGTAGTTTTTGCGGTTTCAGTCCAGAAAGTGACGAAGAAAAAGCAAAGTCCATCATGCTTTCGACCGATTATGAAATTAATAATGAATACAAAGGCAAATCTATATATGAGCTGCAAGTTATTTCCAATGATCTGAAAAAGGGAAAAGAGTTTTCCTTCGATGACAAGGAAGTAAAGCGCTTGGTAAGATATGCTCGATATATTGATTCAATTTCATGGCGCGAATTGCTGGTGGATCTAATTCGCTGGTTGTTTGTACCTATTTGTGTATTATTATTAGCTTTTGTTTTGCTTAGATGGAATACTGTACGCAGTATTCAATCGTGCTCGCTCAATGTTCAAGCACGCCTCATAAAAGGTAAAACTACTAAGATATGGGATATTGAAGCCAATTTCCCGTGGCAAATAAAATGAATAATTGATAATCCGAATGCATTATTATAAATGCTTTTCGATTACATGAGTGATTTAGCATTCTTGTTAATTTTGTTGCGCATACAATATTGCCTACTGATTGAGGAGCGCATTTGAAGACGTTAAGGGGTGGATAGTATGGAAAACCGAGATTTTATGACTGATCTTGATATCCGATTATATAATAACCTGAAGCGCCAGAGGAAAACATTTAAGCCAAGAGCAAGAAGGACGATTCGCTATTTGGAGAATGAGAATAAGGATTAAATGATGTGATTTTGCGTCGTCAAATGCCGCTATTGGCGCAAGAGCACCGACCCATCTGGCAGGCTGACCTGGCGGCGGGCCAGAGCCTCAAAGAAGCCAGCTACCACTACCTGGTCACGGATCACCTGGGAACGCCTGTATTGGCGCTGAACGAGGCGGGCGAGACGACGTGGAAAGCGAACTACGAGGCTTTTGGCAAGGCCAGAATCAATCCGGCCTCAACGGCGCAAATCAACCTGAGGCTGCCGGGGCAGTACTTTGATGCGGAAACGGGGCTGCACCAGAACTGGAACCGGGACTATGCGCCGGGCATTGGCAGGTATATACAGGCGGATCCGCTGGGCTGGCGGAGGGAATTAATTACTGTCTTTATGCTGATAATAATCCCATGCTGTTTATTGATGACAGTAGATTATTGAAAAATTAATTTGCTTAAGCCCGGCTCAGATGAATATGAGAAATTTGAGCACATCAAAGACATTCCAGCTAAAATAATAATAGCCGCGCACGGTAATTGCAGGGGACATTATCAATAAAGATATTGTTAGTATGCAAACGCTGGTAGAAATTATTCATGAGCACGCAAAGGATTGGCCAGCCAATATCACAGGCATCGATATACGCCGTGTGGTGCTGGATATGGAGATGAGTTTATTGCCAAGAGGCTTTCAACCCAGCCTGTATTTGTTGATTTCATTGTTCGAGGTCCTGAAGGCGACGATTGCTCCAGACGGAACAACATGGTATGAAATCGCACATTTTGCTCTTTATCCTCGTGGCGAGAAATATATGTGGAGCTTCAGAAATGGCAAGAAAATATAGATTGCATCTATTCCAATTTTGCTCAAGCGTAATCGCAACGATATTTTATTGCCTTGCCGTCGCCTTTTTTGCTTCTCCTGGCTTATATTTCTTTATTATAATAGCCCAAAAATTTTTCATTTTTTCTGCCATGTTTTATTATTTATTTGCGATTGTTTGTCTGCTTTTGAGTAAGTTGTTCTCAAAAAAGACGGCTTCAATCATGACATTTGGGTTTATGATATTATGCGTTGCGTTCTTCGGAGCGACTGATTCGATAGAGTTTTATGTGATTAGCTTATTGCCTTTGATGACATATATGTTTTTCATATATGTTTATATTGATAATAGAATTTGTTGAAAGTAATGATGGTGCAATATGCGGCATATTGGATGCATCAAAAGGAAAGTGTTAAAAAAAATTTTTAGAGGCTTTGATAAGTTGAGAGCATTTAGGACCGCTCCGCCAGGCGCAATACCGTGTTCTTTTAAGTGCCCAAAGCGATAAAGGATAGCAAGGATGAGGTTTAATCATATTATCATCGCCTTTAGTACCAACAAGAGGCCGCCATCATTCAAAGATATCAATAATAAGAACAGTGATTTTGTCTTCTCCCCGCTGGCGAAGGACAAGATATATAGTGCAGATACTGCCTTATGGGGAATAAGCGGGGAAGGAGCTTTTGCGCCATCCGCACAACACGTACAAAAATGCCTAAAAGAGTGGCAAGAGAATGATCATCTATTCTTGATGGCTCTTATCGAGCATAAAGACGTAAAAAAAGGCCTCTTTTCTCCCGTCGTGTCTATTGAGAATGTTTTCAAGGCAGAAGATATTGATAAGGCTGTTTTTATTGGCTATGATGTTATTGATATATGGACGGGAATAAGCGTCTTGTGTAATGCAGGATTTGGATCCAATGATCTGGAATTGATAAATAACTCAGGTGTAACCTGTAATTCATATGGCCTTTTGAACAATATGGAAGATTCTGCGAAATTCTTGAAAGTGGCGTCAGAGCTTGTCCCTGAACATATGCCTTGTGTGATATCAAGGATATACATTTTCCCCAATAACGTCATTTGAATTGATTGAATGTGATGAAAAATGAAATAATATCTTTTGTTGTCTCCAGCAACCCTATAGAAGCCAAGCGTAAAAAATAGCATTTGGCTTGTTGCAGGAAGCTGTTTCCCATGCCCGCCATTCAGGCCCCAATGGATCAGTGCTTCTCTTGGCCGCGTCAGCCAAGCCAAAGGCCATTGCCACGGCCTTGTCTGACCAATCCGTGCTGCCTGATGCAGACCGCCCAAGAGGAGCGTCTTCCCTTTCTTCAGTTGTTTGTTTGCTTCTTATTCTGTAGCATGATGTCCTAGTGGAAACTGCGCGAAAGCCGTTTTCGATGCCTCTGAATTTGCTCCTCTTATTGATGAGAACCCGCCTGCTCCCATGCCGCTGAATTCCGTTTTGCCGCCTCCGCCCATCCTGCCCGTCACGGCGTTGCAGGAGCAGCATTTCAACGAGGCCGCGCTGGCCGCTCCCGTCACTCACGCGGCGCTGCGGGCCTGGACTTACCCGGAGCCTGCCGTGGTGCTGGGGCGCGCGCAGCATCAGCTGGCCCTGCCTGCCGCTAGCGCGGGGGCGCTGCCTGTGGTGGTGCGCGGCGCGGGCGGCGGCGCGGTGCTGACGGGGCCTTGGCTGCTCAGCCTGGCTATCACGCTGGCGCCAGATGACGCGCGCGTGGCCGCTTTGCCCGTGGCCGACAGCTACCGCTGGCTGGGCGAGGCTGTTGTGGCCACCCTGGCCGCCCTGGCCGGGCCGGGCGTGCGGGCGCGCGCTCAGCCGCCTGCCGAGCGCATTCCGGCCCCTGAAGCGCTGGCCTGGGCCTGCTTTGCGGGCGTGGCCCCGTGGGAAGTCGTCGTGTGCGATGCCGCTGGCGGCCCGCCGCGCAAGCTCGTGGGTTTTGCCCAGCGCCGCAGCCGCCATGGCGTTTTGCTGGCAATGGGCGTGCTGCTCACCAGCTGCCCCTGGCTGCGCATGACCGAGCGCATGGGCCTGCCTGCCAGCCAGGCGCGCGCGCAGGCAGACGCGCTAGCCGCCTGCACCATTGACCTGGCTGCGCTGTGCTCCGCGCCCGTCAGCGGCGAAACCTTCCTGCGCCGCCTGTGGCCCCGCTTGCAGCCCATGCGCAGCGCGGGCTGACGGTTTTGTCTTTTCTGAGAACCTGTTCATGACCTGGCCGCAAGGCGCTGCGGATCGGGGCCGCCCGCTCGCGGTCCGGCAGGGCGTTTGCAAGGCTGCTGACTACCCGAGCCCGCGCTTTCGCGCCTATGCACGAACGCTGACTCTGCGTGAGCTGTGAGCAGGTTCTGAAGCAAATCAAACCCCGGTCCGCCCTGGCGGCGCACAATGGCGCGGGCATCGCGCAGCGGCTGCGAATGCCCCTACCCGCATGCCGCTTTGAGCGGTATCGCTATGATTTTTGACAGCCTCGCTGCCGGCGGGCCGCCGCACCTTTGCGGACAGGCGCGTTTTGGGCCGAAGGCCAGACACGATGACAACACCGCCCCACACCCCTGATTCGCCCGCTTCTGCGGCGGCTGAAAACTCTCCCACGCCTGTTCCTGCACCCGCTGCCGCGCCTGCCTCTGGCGCACCGCAGGCGCCCGTTGGCCAGACGCCCGCTTCAGGCGCCGCGCCTGCGGGCAAGCCCATGTCCATTCCAGTGCGCGCCGCTGCGCCAGGCGCGGGCGGCAAGCCCAAGGCCGTCAAGCCGCCGCCCGTCACCGGCCCCTGGCGCTTTGCCACGCTGCTGATTGCGCCGCACCGGCTGGGCTTTTTCTCGGCCATGGTGGTGCTGGTGGCCGCCAGCTTTTGGTGGCTGGCCGTGCAGGCCGACCGCAGCTTTGGCGCGCTGGGCCTGTCCGCCACGCTCGCGCCCATCACCACGCATGCGGCGGTGATGGTGTTTGGCTTCATGCCGCTGTTTTTCTCGGGCTTTTTGTTCACCGCCGGGCCGCGCTGGCTGGGCGTGCCGCCGCACAAGCCCACTCAAACTGCGCCCTGCGTGGTGCTGCAAATGGCGGGCTGGCTGCTGTGGCTGGCCGGGGCGCACACGCACGCTGGCGTGGCGCTGGCGGGCATGGCGCTGGCGCTGGCGGGGCTGGCATGGATGGTGGCGCTGTTCTGGCAGCTGATCTTCGCCAGCCAGGAAGAAGACCGCGTGCACGGCAAAACAGTGGGCTACGGCGGCATCGTCGGCGTGCTCAGCCTGGGCGGCGCGCTGCTGGCGCTGCTGGCGCAGCGGCAAGACCTGGCGCTGCTGCTGGTGCGCACGGGGCTGTGGGGCTTCATCGTGGTGACCTACGTGGCCGTGGCGCACCGCATGATTCCGTTTTTCACCTCCAACGTGCTGCCCATGATTCAAATTTGGCGGCCCTTCTGGGTGCTGTGGCTCATGCTGGCCGTGTGCGCCTGGCAGGTGCTGGCGCTGTGGGTGCAGGCGCTGCTGGCGCCCGGCGCGTGGTGGACGGCGCTGGCGCTGGCGCTGGAAGCGGCCGCTGGCGGCGTGCTGCTGTGGCTGGCCATCGTCTGGGGGCTGGTGCAGAGCCTGAAGATCCGCCTGCTGGCCATGCTGCACGTGGGCTTTGTGTGGCTGGGGCTGACGATGGCCTACGGCGCGCTGGCGCGCGGCCTGCTGCTGTTTTTGGGGCATGACGTGCTGGGCCTGGGGCCGCTGCACCTGCTGGCCATGGGCTTTCTGGGCTCCATCATGCTGGCGATGGTCACGCGCGTGTCGTGCGGGCACAGCGGGCGGGCACTGGTGGCCGACTCCAGCGTGTGGACGCTGTTCTGGGTGTTCCAGCTGGCCGTCATCATCCGCACGGTGGCCGCCATTGACAGCGCGCCCATCTGGCTGATGTTCGTCACGGCGCTGATCTGGACGGCCGTCATGACCATCTGGAGCCTGCGCTTTGGCAACTGGTACGGCCGCCCGCGCAGCGACGGCAAGCCGGGTTGAGAACAGGCTCCGGAAAGCGGCGAAGCAAAGTGAAATGCACGCGCTCCGCAAAGGCATGAAGGCCGGAGCCAGGCCGCTTTGCCCTCGCTCCGGCCTTCTCCCGCATCTGCCGGAGGAAAAACCCGGAAAAAGGGCTGCTGAAAATGGCCGCTCACAGGCTTTGCCTGACCGCCGCCGTGCATTGACCGCATTGGCCTTTCTGGCGCGCAAAGCGCCCGCCAGCAAAGCGGGGTGACAGGAGGCCCGCGCAGGGGTGGAGTGCCAAAAAATGGGCTGAATATGCTCTTGAATCCGTAGCATGAGGTCCTACTGGAAACTGCGCGAGGCGGCATTTCGACCCCCTTTAATTTGCTCCTGTTTTTGCGCAATATTCTTGTGCTGGTGGGCGGCGCAAGCGGCAGCCGCCGCGAGAGGCGGCCCTTCAGAATGGGCGAGGCCGCATTCGGCTGGGGTTCCCCGGCTGGAAATTCCCGGCTGGGGTTTCGCGCGCGCCAGCTCCCATCCGGCAGCCTGCCAGCGGCGTGAAAATTGATTTTTTTCAGGCCCGCCCATGTCCGCCCCTGCTGCCAAAACCCGCCCGCCCGCCGATCCATCCGCTGACACGCTGGCCGCCTTGCGCGCGCGCTACCGCAGCCAGCGCCAGGCGCTGCTGGATGACATGCAGGCGTGCGCCCTGCCCGCAGCGCCGGCTTCGCGCCTGCCGCGCGCGATGGCGGCGCTGGCCCGTCTGGCCGATGAAACGCTGGCCGCCTTGTGGCAGCGCGCGGGCTTGCCGGGGGCGCTGGCGGCGGTGGGCGGCTACGGGCGCAGCGAGCTGTTTCCGTTTTCGGACGTGGATGTGCTGGTGCTGCTGCCGGATGAGGCCGGGCCGTCAGCTTCGCTGGACGCTGCGGTATCGGCCTTTGTGGCCGCCTGCTGGGATGTGGGCCTGGAGGTGAGCCACAGCGTGCGCACCGTGGCGCAGTGTCTGGAGGCGGCGCGGCAAGACATCACCGCCTGCACGGCCTGGCTGGAAGCGCGCCGGGTGGCGGGCGATGCGGCGCTGCTGGCCCGCTTTGAGGCCGCTTTTGCCGCGCAGCTGGATCCGCTGGCTTTTCTGGCGGCCAAGCAGCTCGAGCAGCGCCAGCGCCACGCCAGGCAGCAAGACACGCCCTACGCGCTGGAGCCTGATTGCAAGGAGTCGCCCGGCGGCCTGCGCGATTTGCACACCATCCGCTGGGTGGCGCGCGCGGCCGGTTTCGGGCGCAGCTGGGCCGATCTGGCCCGCAGCGTGGCCACGGCGCGCGAGGCGCGGCAGCTGGCGCGCAATGAGCGGCTGCTGTGGCTGATTCGCGCGCGCCTGCACTTGCTGGCCGGGCGGCACGAAGACCGGCTGGTGTTCGAGCGGCAGGCCGCCGTGGCCGCCGCTTTTGGCTATGAAAACCGCTTTGACGCGCGGGGCCGCCTGGCCCAGCGCGCCAGCGAGCAGCTCATGCGCCGCTACTACTGGTGCGCCAAGGCCGTGGTGCAGCTGAGCGAAATCCTGCTTCAGGTCATGGCCCAGCGCCTGCGCGCCGCGCGCGAGACGCCGCCGCCTGCGCGCCGCATCAACGCCTGGTTTTCCGAAACCGATGGCGCGCTGGACATCAACCGCGACGATCTTTACCAGCGCCACCCGCGCGCCATCTTGCAAACCTTCTGGCTCTACCAAAGCCGCCCGGAGGTGCAGTCGCTTGGCGCCCGCACGCTGCGCGCGCTCTACAACGCCCGCGCGGCGATGGACGGGCGCTTTCGCGCCGACCCCGCCAATCACGCCCTGTTCATGCGCATGCTCAAGGCCCCGGCGGGGCAGACGCACGCGCTGCGGCTGATGAACCGCACCAGCGTGCTGGGGCGCTATTTGTGGGTTTTCCGCCGCATCGTGGGGCAGATGCAGCACGATTTGTTTCACGTTTACACCGTCGATCAGCACACGCTCATGGTGCTGGGCAACATGCGGCGCTTTTTCATGCCCGAATTCGCGCACGAATACCCCTTGTGCTCGCAACTGGCGCAAGGCTGGCAGCGGCCCTGGGTGCTTTACGTGGCCGCGCTGTTTCATGACATCGCAAAGGGGCGCGGGGGCGATCACTGCGAGCTGGGCGCGCGCGAAGTGCGGCGCTTTTGCCGCCAGATGGGCATACGCGGCGATGACGCGGCGCTGGCCGAATTTCTGGTGCGCGAGCACCTGGGCATGAGCCAGGTGGCGCAAAAGCAGGACGTGAGCGACCCGGCCGTCATCGCCCGCTTTGCCGCGCGCGTGCAAACGCAGCGCCGGCTCGCCGGGCTGTATCTGCTGACGGTGGCCGACATACGCGGCACCAGCCCCAAGGTGTGGAACGGCTGGAAAGACCGCCTGCTGCAAGACCTGTATCACGCCACCGCCCGCCACCTGGGCGGCCACGCGGCCAGCGCCAGCGCACTGGCCGCCAGCCGCCAGCGCCAGGCCCTGGCCCTGCTGCCTGCCGGCGGGCACGCCGCCGCCCGCAGCCTGTGGGCCACGCTGGACGGCAGCTACTTCACCCGCCACAGCGCCGGCGAAATCGCCTGGCACGCGCAAAGCCTGCTCCATGAAGGCAGCGGCGCAGCCGAAGGCCGCCCCGTCATCGCCGCGCGCGGCGCCCCCGGCGGCGAGGGCCTGCAAGTGCTGGTTCACGCGCCCGACCAGCCCGACCTTTTCGCGCGCCTTTGCGGCTGGTTCCACCGCGCGGGCCTGTCCATTCACGACGCGCGCATTCACACCAGCCGCAGCGGCTGGGCGCTGGACACCTTCCAGATCAGCAGCGCCCACCCCCTGGCTGGCGAGGCAGACGCTGGCGAAGCCGACGAACAAAAGGCCGCCACGGCCGCGCTCATCGCCCGCGTGCAAACGGGCCTGGCGGCGGCCCTTGCCAGCCGCGCCGCGCTGCCCGCCGTACGGCTGGGCCGCCAGTCCGCCCGCGTGCGCAGCTTTCCCCTCACGCCCCATGTGGAATGGCAGTCCGACGACAGCGGCCAGCGCTGGCGGCTCAGCGTCACGGCCAGCGACCGCGCTGGCCTGCTCTACGGCATCAGCCGCGTGCTGGCCGCGCACGGCATCAGCGTGGAACTGGCCCGCATCAGCACCCTGGGCGAGCGCGCCGAAGACACCTTCTTGCTGCACAGCCCCGATCTGGCTCATGCCAGCGTGCAAATGCAAGTGGAGCAGGAGCTGATTGCCGCCTTGCAGGGCAGCCCGCCCGCCAAGGCGTGAGCGCCTGTTCAGCGAACCTGTTCAACGTTTGGCTGCAAGACGCCAACCGCAGACGGACTTTGAACAGTCTCCGAAAGCCAGCGCTGGCCAGGTTTCAATAGAAACAGGAGCAAATTCAAGGGGCATAAAAAGGCTCTTGCGCCCGTTTCACCAGGACATACCGCTATGGGTTCAGGAGCAAGAAAATGGCCGCTTCCGCCTGCCTATGCGTAACGCGGCATCGGCGGCGCGCATGAAGCAGGGGGCCGCGATCAGGCCCATCGCCTGAAGCCCCGCTGGCGATGCTGACGGCTGGCCGCAAGCTGCGGGGCGAAGGCCGTTTCCGGCCGCCGCACCGGCCCCCTTGGCCCTTTTCGCCCCTTCCTACAATCGCGCCCCACTGCAAAACCCGAATGCCCCTCACGATGCCGCCTGACACACCTGCCGCCGCCCCAAGCCCGTCTGCCGAACGCCCGCTCAAGGCCCGTCTGGCACGGCTGTGGGCCTATTTCAGGCAGTACCGCATCGGCTGGGTCATGGCCGTGGCCGGCACGCTCATTGGCGGATTGAGCGAGGCCACCATTCCCGCCCTGCTCAAGCCCCTGCTGGACGAGGGCTTCACCCAGCGCACCCTGCCCGTTTGGGCGCCGGGCGTGGTCATCGTCGGGCTGTTCGGCCTGCGGGCGATGGCCAACTTCGCCAGCCAGTACGCGCTGGCGCGCATCGCCAATGACGGCATGGTGCTGCTGCGCCGCCAGCTTTTCGCGCGGCTGCTGGATGCCGATCTGGCCCTGTTCGCCAGCCAATCGGCCAGCCGCCTGGCCAACACCATCGTCTATGAAGTGCAAAACGGCTCGGCCATGCTGGTGCAGGCCATGCTCACCGCCGCGCGCGACGCCGTCACCGTCGCCGGCCTCATGGCCTATCTGCTCTATCTGAACTGGCAGCTCACGCTCATCGTGCTGGTGCTCGCGCCCGTGGTGGCCTACATCATGAAAGTGATGTCGCGGCTGCTGTACCGCGTGACGCAGCAAAGCCAGGCCGCCACGGACGCGCTCGCCTACGTGGTGGAAGAAAACGTGCTGGCCCACCGCATGGTGCGCCTGCACGGCGCGCAAGCGGCGCAAGCGGCGCGCTTTGAGTCGCTGAGCCTGCAACTGCGCCGCCTGGCGCTGAAAGCCACGCGCGCCGCCGCAGGCACCACGCCGCTGACGCACTTGGTGTCGGCCGTGGCGCTGTCGCTGGTCATTGGCATTGCCCTCTCGCAAGGGCAGCAGGGGCAGTCCAGCGCGGCCAGCAACGTCACCGTGGGCGGCTTCATTGCCTTCATCGGCGCCATGCTCATGCTGATTGCGCCCGTGCGGCGCCTGTCGGAAGTGGTGCACCCCATCACCCGCAGCCTGGCCGCGCTGGAGCGCGGGCTGGACTTGCTCGACAGCGTGCCGCCCGAAGCCGCCCCCGCCGCGCCCATCACCCCCCCGCCCCGCGTGCGCGGCGAAGTCACGCTGCAAAACGTGCGCGTGGCCTACCCGGATGCCGAAGCGCCCGCGCTGGCGGGCATCAGCCTGCGCATTGAGGCGGGGCAAACCGTCGCCCTTGTCGGCCCCTCCGGCGCGGGTAAAACCACCCTCGTCAATTTGCTGCCGCGCTTTGTCGTGCCCAGCGCAGGGCAGGTGCTGCTGGACGGAACGGACACTGCCCGCTGGCCCTTGCAGCACTTGCGCGCGCAGTTTTCCCTCGTCAGCCAGGATGTGGTCATGTTCAACGACACCGTGGCTGCCAACGTGGCCCTGGGCGACGCCAGCCCCGACCGCGCCCGCATCGAACAGGCCCTGCGCGACGCCAACCTGATCGAACACGTGGCCACCCTCGCGCAAGGCATGGACACCGTGCTCGGCCACAACGCCACGCAACTCTCGGGCGGCCAGCGCCAGCGCCTGGCCATCGCCCGCGCCCTCTACAAAAACGCGCCCGTGCTGCTGCTGGACGAAGCCACCAGCGCGCTCGATACCGAAAGCGAGCGCCTTGTGCAGCAGGCCATCGCCCACGCCATGAAGGGGCGCACCACCTTCGTCATCGCCCACCGCCTCTCCACCGTGGAGCACGCCGACCGCATCCTCGTCATGGAGCGCGGCCAGATCGTGGAAGACGGCAACCACGCCAGCCTGCTGGCCGCCGGCGGCCTCTACGCCCGGCTGCACAGCAGCAGCCAGCTCTAGGAGCCTGTTCCCAAAATCATCCCAAGAGCCTGACCATGCGCCGGATGCAGGCAATCTTCACGAATGCTTCGGCTGTAGAAGGCGGTGACCTCGTAGGCCTTGGAGAGCCTGCGAGATTGACCCAGCCAGGCAGAGGTTCTCTCCACAATCCAGCGCTTGGGCAGCGCCTCAAAAACATGCCGCTGGCGGCGCTTGATCGCCCGCATGTTCCAGCCAGACATGCTCAGCGCCAATTGATCAGACTGCCCGTTTTTCGAGGCAATCAAGGCGCAAGAGCAGCCGCACCAGCAAAGCCCTGGCTCCTTGCCCGGTCTTTCATGTCCCGGGCGTTGCGCACCCGGGACATCCTCTCTTGTTCATTTCAGCAAAGTGGTTTGGCCAGCGCTGGTCTCGGGGAAAGGCTTTGAACAGGTTCTGCGGCCGGTTGGGCCTGGAAATCCAGCAAATGGAATCCGTCTGAAAACCGCGCCGCCTGGGCCGGGCGCGTCAATGATCCTGCCTGCGCCCCCAGTGCATCAGCGCCATGCCCAGCACGGCCACCGCGCCGCCCGTGGCCAGGGAAATATGCACAGGCTCGCCCAGCCATAGCGCGGCCAGGCCCATGCCGAAAACGGGCACCAGCGTCAAATAGGCCGCTGCGCCGCCCGCGCCCAGCGCCTTCACGCCGCCGAAGTAGAGCGAATAAGCCACAGCCGTGCCCAGCAGCGCCAGCGCCAGCAGAGCGGCCCAGCCTTGCGCGGGCGCGTGCCAGGCCGTGCGCCAGCCCGCCACGCCGTCCACAGCCAGGCTGGCGGCTAGCAGCATCAGCCCGCCCAGCGCCGTGGTGGCCGTGGCGGTGGTGTAAGCATCCATGCCGGTCAGCACGGCGCGGCCTGCCAGGGTGTAGCCCGCCCATAGAACCACGCAGCCCAGAATCAGCCACTCGCCGCGCCCCAGCCCGCCGTCCAGCAGCTGCAGCGGCTGTCCGTGCGAGATGGCAAACGCCGCCCCGCCCACGGCCAGCGCCATGCCCAGCGCAATCAGCCCATTGAGCCGCTCGCCAAACAGCAGCGCTCCGCACAGCAGCGTCAGGGCGGGCGTGAGCGTGGTGATGACTGCCGCACGGCTGGCGGGAATGAGCCGCAGCCCGCTCATGAAGCACGCCGCGTAGCCAAACACCCCCAGCGCCGCAGCCGCCGCCAGGCGCACCCACTGCCGCCCTGGCAGCGCCAGCATGGCGCGCAGCCGCCCCGCGCGCCGCATCCACCACAGCAGCGCCGCGCTGGCGACCACGCAGCGCCAGGCGGCGGCCGTCAGCGGCGGCATGCTGCCTGCCAGCACCCGGCCCCATGACCAGGTGGCGCCCCACAGCACAGCCATCAGCAGCAATTGCAAGTGCACGCGCCACAGCGCCTGAGGCCGGGCCGGCGTGGCGGGCGGAGAAGAGGAAAGATTCATGAAGAGCGATTTTCGACGCTTGCCCGCCGCGCGCGGCCTGCCGGGCTGCCGACCCGTCTTCTGGCCTTCCATGCTGGCCTCCTAGAATGAACTTCCGCATCACCCCAGCAGAGGAAAACCGAGCATGCCCCTTTACGCCGTCAATGACTTTTCGCCACAGTTGCACCCCAGCGCCTGGGTGGCCCCTTCCGCCGAAATCATGGGCCAGGTGCTGGTGCAGGCCGATGCCAGCGTGTGGTTCGGCTGCGTAGTGCGCGGCGACGTGGAGCGCATCCGCATTGGCGCAGGCGCCAACGTGCAAGACTTGAGCGTGCTGCACGCCGACCCCGGCGCGCCGCTGACCATAGGCGAGCGCGTCACCGTCGGCCACAAGGCCATGCTGCACGGCTGCACCATAGGCGAAGAAAGCCTGATCGGAATCGGCGCCGTCGTGCTCAATGGCGCGCGCATTGGCCGGCACTGCCTGGTAGGCGCGGGCGCTCTGGTGACCGAGGGCAAGGAGTTTCCGGACGGCAGCCTGATCATCGGCAGCCCCGCCCGCGTGGCGCGCGCCCTCACGCCAGAGCAGATCGAGGGCCTGCGCCGCAGCGCCCAGCACTACATCGACAACGCCCGCCGCTTTCGCGCCACCCTGCGCGACCTGACCCCGCTCCCCCAATCGCGCGCGGACTGCCTGCCATAAATTGCAGGCAAGGCTCCAGGCAAGGGCTTGCGCTGCCCACGCGCCATTTGCGGAAATGGCTGGTTCGGGAATCATGAAGATTTTCATGAAAGAAAAAGAATCATGATGCCCCGATTCAATTCATTCTTGTGCCGACAGCCCTATTTCTGGCGAAAACCAGAGCGCGGACATGAATCCGCCCCGTCCGCAAAAGAAAACCGGCAGGGAAAAAAATATTGGTTGGAGTTTGAACGCGAGGTTATTGCACCCCCAATCCAAAGGCGCCTTGCCCAAGGCGCAAAAAATGGCGGACAAGAAATAGCGCTTTCAGGCAAGGCCGGAAAAATCGGGCGAATGCGGAAAAAAGAGCGCCCGAAAAACAGTTCATTTCCCCCGGCAGACTGAACGGGTGATGAATAGGACGCTGAATGTGGCCATGCAGCAGCGATGAATTCCACCCTGACCAAACGATGAAAACCCATACATCCACGCTCGCGGTCAAACAAGGCGCGCCATTCACGCCACTGTCATGACTGCAATCGCCGCGTCAATCTTCACGCCGCAAATCAATCGCCCATGTTTGCTTGTGCTCTTCAGCCCTTGCGCCCTAAATCACCTGTCTCACCTGCCAGGCTCACTCAAAAAAAGGAGCAAATTTGAAGGGGTTGAAATGCCGCTTGGCGCAGTTTCATCTAGGACGTCATGCTATGAAGAGAGGAGCAAAAAACAGCTGCCACGCAGGCCAAGAAAATCCGGCATGACAAGCAGTAAAAAGGCCGCGCGCGGCGGCCTTTGAACAAGTGCCCTGAACAGGTTTTCAGGCCGCCTTGCGCTGGCGGCGCGCGCCCATGAAGCCGAGCGCGGCAGCCAGCAGGCCCAGGCCCCAGCCGCCCATCGCGGGAACGGACTGAACGGGCAGGCCGACGGTGAGGTTTCCGCGCGGCGCGCCGGTGCGGGAGGCGCTGGCGGCGTTGTTGGCCAGATTGGCTTCGCCCGTTACGTTCGTCACGCGGGACTGAAGCGTCAGCGGGCCGGTGACGGAGGGCGTGGCGGCGAAGCTGATAGCCGGGGCGCTGCCGCCAGCGGCAATGGCGGGCAGGGTGCATTCCAGATTGGGCGCGGTCCAGGTGCAGCTGGTCGGGAAGGAGCCGGGCACGATGTCCATGCCAGTGGGCAGTTGCACAGTCACCTTGCCGTCGGTGCTGCCGGACAGGCCGATGTTGCGCGCGGTCACGCTGTAGGTTTGCGGCACGCCCGGTTGCAGGGCGTTGGGGCCGGAGAGTTCAGGCGTCAGGTCCGGCTCGATGGTGTTGCCCGCGCAGGCGCCGCTGGCATTACGCGCAGCGGCCAGTGCGGCAGCAGCCAGCGGCCCGCGCTGCGGGCTGTGCGGCGGGTTGTGGAAGATGCTGGTATCGGCCACGAACACGGTGCAAGCGCCCTGCCCTGCACTGGCACGCTTTTGCGGCAGCACCAGGCCGTAAGCGTTGGTGGGCGTGGTCAGCGTGGCGGGCGGCGTTGCGCCGTGGTTCAGAAAGAGGGCGTAGCCGCCGGGCACGTTGGTGATGAGGTCGTACGCATTGCCCATGAGCTGCGGCACGCCTGCAAAACCGGCCTGGTAGGGCGAGCTGGCGTTGAGCGGGGAGCTGATATTGCCGCCGCTGCTGCTGCGCCCCAGCGTCCAGCCCGTCATGGCGGAGAGGGCGGCCGTGGCGGGGGTGATGTTGGCGGCGGTGGAGCAGCAGCCGTCAATGAACATGACGAAGGTCAAATCAGGCCGGGTCTGCATCAGGTTGGCAAGAAAGGCCATGTTGGCTGCCGTGATGGGCTTGTAGACCGACTGCACGACCACCACGTCCACGCCCGTGAAGTCGCTGGCGGCCAGCGTGCCATTGGTCAGGTACTGGCGCTTGTCGATGATGTTGGCCGCGCCGCCTGCGGCCTGCTCGAAGGCTTCGTAGGCGCCGTTCATGATTTCGACGCCATTGACCCCGGGCGAGGTCAGCTCGTCGGTGGAAAGAAACAGCACTTTGCCTGCGGCCAGGGCGCTGGCGGGCAGCAGGGCGCAAGCCAGCGCGGCGGCGGCACACAAGGTTTTCAGGGGGGACATTCGCGGATCTCCAAAAAAGAAAGGCAGGCCGCCATGCGCCGCCGACCCAACCAGGCCGGTGCGCGCAGGCAAAAAGTGCGGCAGTGTAAAGCCCGCATGAAAAAAACGGGCCGCCGCCAGCAGCCCGGCGGCGGCCCGCTCTTTGCGGGCGCTCACGAAAGCGCGGGGGCGCGCCTAGCGCAGGTTGCCCACCATGTCGGCGGGCACCACCCACTGGTCAAACTGCTCGGCGGTCAGAAAGCCGCTGGCAATGGCCGCTTCGCGCAGGCTGGCGCCTTCCTTGTGCGCTTTTTTGGCAATGAAGGCGGCCTTGTCGTAGCCGATGTGCGGGTTCAGCGCCGTCACCAGCATGAGCGAGCGCTGCACCAGCTCGGTGATGCGCGCGCGGTTGGGTTCTATGCCCACGGCGCAGTGGTCGTTGAAGCTGACCATGCCGTCGGCCAGCAGGCGCACGCTTTGCAGGAAGTTGTGCGCCACCATCGGGCGGAAGACGTTCAGCTCGAAATTGCCGCTGGCGCCGCCCACGTTGATGGCCACGTCATTGCCCAGCACTTGCGCGGCCAGCATGGTCACGGCCTCGCACTGCGTGGGGTTCACCTTGCCGGGCATGATGGATGAGCCTGGCTCGTTTTCGGGAATGCTGATTTCACCGATGCCGCTGCGCGGGCCGCTGGCCAGCCAGCGCACGTCGTTGGCAATCTTCATCATGCTGGCCGCCAGCGTCTTGAGCGCGCCGTGCGCGAACACCAGCGCGTCGCAACTGGCCAGCGACTCGAACTTGTTGGGCGAGGTCACAAAGGGGTATTGCGTGATTTGCGCCAGCTCGGCGGCCACGCCTTCGGCGTAGCCCTTGGGCGCGTTCAGCCCCGTGCCCACCGCCGTGCCGCCCAGCGCCAGCTCATACAGGTGCGGCAGGGCCGAGCGCAGGTGCTTTTCGCCGTGGTCCAGCTGCGCCACCCAGCCGGAAAACTCCTGGCCCAGCGTCAGCGGCGTGGCGTCTTGCAAGTGGGTGCGGCCAATCTTCACGATGTCGGCAAACGCCGCGCTCTTGGCTTGCAGCGTGGCGCGCAGTTTGGCAATGGCGGGCAGCAGGCGGCTTTCAATGGCGGTGACGGCGGCCACGTGCATGGCGGTGGGGTACACGTCGTTGCTGGACTGGCTTTTGTTCACGTCGTCATTGGGGTGAACCAGGCGCTCTTGCCCGCGCGCGCCGCCCAGCAGCTCGCTGGCGCGGTTGGCCAGCACTTCATTGACGTTCATGTTGGTTTGCGTGCCCGAGCCGGTCTGCCACACCACCAGCGGGAATTCATCGGGCCACTTGCCGGCCAGCACTTCATCGGCGGCGGCCACGATGGCCTTGGCCTTTTTCTCCTCCAGCAGCCCCAGGCGGTGATTGACCGTGGCCGAGGCTTTTTTCACCTGCGCCAGCGCGTGAATGATTTCGCGCGGCTGCTTTTCGCCGCTGATGTCAAAGTTTTGCAGCGAGCGCTGCGTTTGCGCGCCCCAGAGCCTGTCGGCGGGCACGTCAATGGGGCCAAAGGTGTCTTTTTCGGTGCGGACTTGCATGGGTTTCTGAACTCCTGAGAGGGTGGGTGGAAAGCCGGGCGTTATACCCGATGCCCACAGCGGGCAAACCCTCCGGCGGCTCGCTGATTTCGCTCGCAGCCCGCCGTGGGCGCGAAAAGCGCAGACCCGGACGGCAACAAATGAAATGTGAATGCGCGGGCCGCAAGCATGGGCCGGGTGCGCAGTGCTTTTTTGCTGGCTATGCATAGCTGCAAATCCAGTCTGCGCCGGAGCTTTGGAGCCGGTTTGGCTCGCATCGCAAAAGCCAGGGCCTTTCGCCACCCTGCTTCCGAATTGCCGCTGCGGCGAGAATCCGCGCCTTCAGGCCTCTTGCGTTGCTTGTGCCGCCTGAATTTGACGCCGCTTTGCCCCGCCATGCCTTGCTGGATTGACACCCACTGCCACCTGGACGCGCCCGAGTTCGCCGCCGACCTGCCCGCCGTGCGTCAGCAGGCCCGCGCGTTGGGCGTGCGCTGCTGCGTGATTGCCGCCGTGCACGCCAGCACGTTTGATGAGGCCCGGCAGGCCGCGCACCGGCTGGGCGACGCTTACGCGCTGGGCACCCATCCGCTCTACGTGCCGCAGGCGGGTGAAGACGCTGCGCAGCAGCTGGCCGCCGCCTTGCAGGCGCATGCGGGCGATGCAAGGCTGGTGGCCGTGGGCGAAATCGGGCTGGATTTTTTCGCGCCCGCGCTGGCCGCGCCACCCTGGCGCGAGCGGCAGCAGGCGCTTTTCCGCCAGCAGCTCAAGCTGGCGCGCAGGCACGGGCTGCCCGTCATCCTCCACTCGCGCCACGCAGTGGATGCCGTGTTGCGCCACCTGCGCGAAACCGGGCCGCACACCGGCATTGCCCATGCCTTCAGCGGCAGCGAACAGCAGGCGCGCGCTTTTATTGACCTGGGCTTCAAACTCGGCTTTGGCGGCGCCTGCACTTTCGAGCGCGCCACCCGCCTGCGCCATCTGGCCGCCGCTTTGCCGCTGGAGGCGCTGGTGCTGGAGACGGACGCGCCCGACATGCCGCCCCACTGGCTCTACGCCACCGCCCGGCAGCGCGCCAGCGGCCAGCTGCAGGGCCGCAACACGCCCGCAGAGCTGCCGCGCATTGCCGCCGTCATTGCCGGGCTGCGCGGCATGCCCGTGCAGGCGCTGGCCGAAGCCGCCTGGCGCAACACGCTGGAAGCGTTGCCCCGGCTGGCGGGGCTGGGGCTGGACTGAGCGGCCTGGCTGCGACGGATCTTCCGCCTGATTTTTTGCCTTTTCATGCAAGCGCTGCGCCACTTCTTCATCGCCCTTCAGTTTTTCACCCGCATTCCCGTCACAGGGGCGCTGGCAGCGTGGGTGGGGTTTTCGCCCGCCATGCTGCGGGCGGCGGCAGGGCACTTTCCGGGCGTGGGCTGGGTGGTGGGCGCGGCGGGCGCGGCGGCTTTCGCGCTGGCGCTGGCCGCGCTGGGCGGCACGGCGGCGGGCGCCTGGGCGGCGGCGCTGCTTTGCACGGCGGCCACGGTGTGGCTGACAGGCGCGTTTCATGAAGACGGGCTGGCCGACACCTGCGACGGCCTGGGCGGCAGCGCGCAGCGCGAGCGGGCGCTGGTCATCATGAAAGATTCGCGCATCGGCAGCTACGGCACAGTGGGCCTGTGCCTGGCGCTGCTGCTGAAAACGGCGCTGCTGGCGCAGCTGGCGGCGCAGTGGGGGCCGCTGCGCGCGGCGCTGGCGCTGCTGTGCGGGCATGTGCTGTCGCGGCTGATGCCGCTGTTCATCATGCGCTGGCTGCCGTATGTGAGCGATGCAGACGCCGCCAAATCCAAGCCGCTGGCAGACGACGTGAGCGGCCCGGCGCTGCTGGCGGGCCTGGCCTGGTCGCTGCCCGCCTGGGCGCTGGCGGGGTGGGCCTTCTCGCCCGCGCGCCTGCTGGCGTGCGCAGCCATGCTGGCGCTGCTGACCTGGCGGCTGGGGCGGCTGTGGCAGCGGCGCTTGCAGGGCTTTACGGGCGATGTGCTGGGGGCCACGCAGCAAGTGTGCGAGCTGGGCTTTTATCTGGCGCTGGCCGCCTCGCCTCCCGCCTGGCTGGCGGCCTGGGCGGCGGGGCTGTCATGAGCGGGGCACAAGCCGCCCTGTGGCTGGCCCGGCATGCCGCCGTGCAGGCCGCGCCCGGCCTGTGCTACGGCGCCAGCGACGTGCCCGACGACCCCGCCGCCACGCGCGCCGCCGCCGCCCATCTGGCCGCCGCGCTGCCTGCCGGGGCGGCGGCGCTGCACGTCTCGCCCCTGGCGCGCTGCCGCCACCTGGCCGAGGCCTTGTGCGCGCTGCGGCCCGATCTGCCCGCGCCGCAGACGGACGCGCGCCTGGCCGAAATGGACTTTGGCGCGTGGGAACTGCGCCCGTGGAGCGCCATCGCCCGCGCTGAATTCGACGCCTGGACGGCCCGCTTTGCCGATGCCCGCCCCGGCGGCGGCGAAAACGTGCGCGCCTTCATGCACCGCGTGGCGCAAGCCTGGGACGAAGCCTGGCCGCTGGCGCTGCGCACGCGCCGCCCCGTGATCTGGATCACCCACGCAGGCGTCTTGCGCGCCGCCCGCCTGCTGCACGCGGGCGTGCGCTGCCCGCCATCGGCCAGCGACTGGCCCGCCGAAGCCGCGCCGCTGGGCCAGGCGCTGGCATTCACCCCGGACGGCATCGCCGCACACGCTCTGGAGCGGCGGCGCTCATGAAACTCAGGGCCTGTTCATAAGCTGGCCATGAGGCGCAGATTGAAATGGGTAAGCTATATTTGCTCTCTAATTAATAGCGTGATGTCCTAGTGGAATTTGCGCTGATCGGTATTTCAACCCCCTTGAATTCGCTCCTGTTTTTGATGCCTGTTCGCAGGCGCGCCCGAAGAAAGCCGCCATTGCAGGCCGCGAAGCGCGCCGCCGCTGCGCGGGACAAGCGAGACAATCGGCCGCGCCGCTACAGTTGCGGCCTTTACTTTTTGCTGGCGCGCGCTGCCAGCTTCGCTCAACGCTCAAGAGAGAAAGCTCATGAACACGCATCCTTTTCTTTTCATGCCGCGCGCGGCGGGCCGCCTGATGGCCGCTGGCGCGCTGACGGCGCTGCTGGCGGCCTGCGCGTCGGTGGATCTGGGCCAGCGCTATGACCCGCCCCCCGTGCGCATGCCAGGCGAGCAAGCTTCCGGCTCGGCGTTGCAGCCCGCGCAGCCCGCTGTTTCCGAGCAGCCGCTCAGCCAGCCCGTGCAGCCCAGCAGCACGGAAGGGCAGCCGCTGCCGCCCCTGGGCGAAACAGGCAGCGAGCTGCCGCAAAGCGGCGCGCAGCCCGCGCCCATCACCGACCCCAACGCGCACATCCTCACCTTCTCCACCCGCCTGGCTGGCGGCAGCGCCGTGCCGCCCAGCCACAGCCAGGCCAGCGGGCAGATTGACGCGATTTACGACACCCAGTCGCGCCTGCTGCGCTGGAAGGCTTCGTGGCACGACCTGAGCAGCCCCATCACGGGCATCGCCTTCCACGGCCCCGCGCAGCAGGGGCAGACGGCGCCCATGACCATGATCTGGCCCGGCCCCTTCGGCCCGCGCTACGAAGGGCGCGCCACGCTCACGCCGCAGCAGGCGCTGGATTTGCAGCAAGGCAGCTGGTACATCAACGTCACCACCCAGTCCTGGCCTGGCGGCGAAATTCGCGGGCAAATGCACGTGGTGCGCTAAGCGGCGCCTGAACGTTTCGCGAGCGGCCCGTTCCCCGGCTTTTTTCCCCTGTCCTTTTTCGTTTTCTGAGCATGCATTCCATCCTTCTTTCCACCCGCCGCGCCGCCCTGGGCGCACTCGCCCTGGCCTGCGCCGCGCTGGCCGCGCCCGCCGCCTGGGCGCAGCAAAAAACCGTGGGCATCACCGCCATCGTCGAACACCCCGCGCTGGACGCCATCCGCAAAGGCGCGCAAGACGAGCTGCGCGCCCTGGGCTGGAGCGAAGACAAGCTCAAAGTGCAATACCAAAGCGCGCAAGGCAGCGCCGCCACGGCGGGGCAGATTGCCAAGAAGTTCGCCGGCGACAAGGTGGACGCCATCATTGCCATTGCCACGCCCAGCGCGCAGGCGGCGGCAGCGGCCACGCGCTCCATTCCCATCATCTACGCGGCCGTCACCGACCCCGTGGCCGCCAAGCTGGTCAAGAGCATGGAGCCAGCGGGCGGCAACATCACCGGCGTGTCCGACCGGCTGGACATCGCCCCGCAAGTCGATCTCATCCTGAAAATCAAACCCGGCGCCAAAAAAGTGGGCATGGTCTACAGCCCCGGCGAAGTCAATTCCACCGTCGTCGTGCAGCAAATGAAGGACGAGCTGCAAAAGCGCGGCATGACGCTGCTGGAAGCGGCTGCTGCCCGCACCGTGGACGTGCCCGCCGCCGCCCGGGCGCTGGCGGGCAAGGCGGACGTGATCTACACCTCCACCGACAACAACGTCGTCTCCACCTACGACAGCCTGGTCGGCGTGGCCCGCCAGGCCAAAGTGCCGCTCGTGGCCTCTGACTCCGGCTCCGTGCAGCGCGGCGCCAGCGCGGGCATGACCGTGGACTACTACGAAATGGGCCGCCAGGCCGGCCGCATGGCCGACCGCATCCTCAAAGGCGAGCAGCCCGGCGCCATCGCCAGCGCCACGGGCGCGGCCCAGCTCATGCTCAACCCCAAAGCCGCCGCCGAACAAGGCGTGACGCTGGATGAAGCGCTGCGCAAGCAAGCCAGCGCCATCGTGGGCGAATGAAAAAGCGGGGTTGAACGCAACCCGGTGCGCGGGGCCTTCCGGCCCCGCCGCTTTTTCGCCAATGCCTTCTGGAAAGAAAGCGCAAAAGAACCTCTTATTCGCTCCTCTATCCATCGTTTGAACTCCTTGAGCTTGCCCAAGAAGTTTTCTATGAGGTGACGCCAGCGGTACATGTGCTCATCAATAGACAAAGGCTGGCATCGATTGGGTCTTTGCGAGATCACGATTGGCTCGCCTTGCGCTTGCAATGGCTCTGCCAGCCATTGAACACCAAATCGCCCAGCGCATCGCACAAGGCCCGTATCCTGGCGCTCACGCCCCCGCGCCAGTGGCCTATGGCCTGGCTTTGAGTCCTGCGCTCTGGCCGTGACGGTGCACTTTCACGATCGTGGCATCGACCATGGCGTATTCCATATCCGGCTGGCCGCTGACAGCATCAAAGCGTTTTTGTCAGATATCGGCCTTGACCCAGTCACGAAAGCGTTTGAAAACGGTGTTGCATTTGCCGAATTCTTCAGGCAAATCGCGCCAGGGGCTGCCTGTGCGCACGATCCACAGCACGGCCTCTACAA
>NZ_JARVII010000037.1:0-22935 GCF_029813755.1 Ottowia cancrivicina
GATTGCGCCGATTGCCATGGAAGAAGGTCTGCGCTTTGCCATCCGCGAAGGCGGCCGCACGGTGGGCGCTGGCGTGGTGGCAAAAATTATCGAGTAAGGCGAGTGTCGAGATGCTCAAGCAAAAAATCCGTATTCGCCTTAAAGCGTTTGACTACAAGCTGATCGATCAATCTGCCGCTGAAATTGTTGATACAGCCAAACGCACTGGCGCTGTCGTCAAGGGGCCAGTGCCATTGCCAACGCGCATGCGCCGTTTCGACATCTTGCGCTCGCCGCATGTGAACAAGACAAGTCGCGATCAGTTTGAAATTCGCACGCATCAACGCTTGATGGATATTGTCGATCCGACCGACAAAACGGTCGATGCTTTGATGAAACTTGATCTGCCTGCGGGCGTTGATGTTGAGATCAAGCTGCAATGACGCAGCTTGACAGCAGTGAACTGACGATGAAGGGTGTCTGAAACGCAAGTTTGCTGCTATACTTCTCCTCTTGCCTTGAAGCAACTCTTAACTTTTTGAGTGCTTTGAGGCAAGTCGTTCAACCCTCTTTCGCGCATCAACACACGGGCCAATTGCAGAACGTGTGGCGAAAGTTCAGGAGCTATAAATGAGTCAAAGCAATCGTTTGGGATTGCTTGGGCGTAAGGTTGGCATGACGCGTTTTTTTACCGATGATGGCGAATCTGTTCCCGTCACGGTGGTGGATGTGTCTAACAATCGTGTGACCCAAGTTAAAACCCAAGAAAATGACGGATATGTCGCTATTCAGGTGACGTTCGGTTCGCGTCGTTCCTCTCGTGTTACCAAGCCGCAAGCGGGGCACCTCTCTAAAGCAGGAGTGGAGGCTGGAGAGATTGTTCGTGAATTTCGCGTTGATGAGGCGGTGGCGAGTAAATATCCCGCAGGGGCCGTTTTGCCGCTTGCGGATATATTTGCGAGCGGTCAGAAAGTGGATGTTCAGGGAACATCTATCGGCAAGGGTTATGCGGGTACGATAAAGCGTCATAACTTTGGGTCGCAGCGCGCTTCTCATGGCAATAGTCGCTCGCATAATGTTCCTGGTTCTATCGGCATGGCCCAGGATCCGGGACGGGTTTTCCCCGGTAAAAAGATGACGGGGCACTTGGGGTGCGAATCCGTCACAACCCAAAATCTTGATCTGTTTCGTGTGGACGCTGAGCGTCAATTGCTGCTCATTAAAGGAGCTGTTCCGGGTTCCAAAGGTGGTTTTGTAACGGTGCGTCCCGCCATCAAAAATCGGTCGGCTGCCAAAGGAGATGCTCAATGATGCAAATTGACCTTCTTAATGAGCAAGGGCAGGCTGTATCGAAGTTGGATGTGCCCGAGACTGTTTTTGGTCGCGAATACAATGAGGCACTGGTACATCAGCTGGTGGTTGCTTATCAGGCAAATGCCCGTCAAGGGACTCGTGCGCAAAAAGATCGCGAGGCGGTTCGCCATTCTACTAAAAAGCCTTTTCGTCAAAAAGGAACGGGTAACGCTCGCGCTGGTATGACGTCTTCGCCTCTGTGGCGTGGGGGCGGACGTATCTTTCCGAATTCTCCGGAAGAAAATTTCGGCCAGAAAATCAATAAAAAAATGTATCGTGCTGGAATGGCTTCCATTTTTTCGCAATTGGTACGCGAGGGGCGTATTGCTGCTGTTGAGTCCATAAAGCTGGATGCGCCGAAGACCAAATTGTTTGCGTCTAGGCTCAAGGCAATGAATCTACCTGAAACGGTTTTGCTAATTGCTGACGAAGTGGATGAGAATCTGTTTTTAGCCTCTCGTAATCTCGGCGGTGCGCTGGTGGTAGAGCCGCGTTATGCAGATCCTGTTTCGCTGGTGCATTATAAAAAAGTGCTGGTTACTAAAGGCGCTGTCGAAATGCTGAAGGAGATGTTCTCATGAGCCGAGTTAATCCGACTCCCGCAGAACGCAAGTTTGACGAAGGGCGCTTGATGCAAGTTCTTGTTGCGCCTGTCGTTTCGGAGAAGGCAACCCTTGCTGCGGAAAAGTCTAACGCAGTAGTTTTTAAGGTGCTTCAGGATGCCACCAAGCTAGAAATAAAGGCTGCTGTCGAGTTGATGTTTCCGGTGAAAGTGCAAAGCGTTTCTGTTGTTAATGTAAAAGGCAAGGCCAAGCGTTTTGGTCGAAGCATTGGCCGCCGCTCCAACGTGCGCAAGGCCTATGTGTTGCTGAAAGAGGGGCAAGACCTCAACTTTTCCGGGGAGGCTGCGTAATTTATGGCTGTCATTAAAATGAAACCGACCTCACCCGGCCGCCGTGCTGCGGTGAAGGTGACGCGTGATCATCTTTATAAAGGGGCGGCTTATGCTCCTCTGCTAGAAGCACAGTCCCAGAAAGCGGGTCGCAATAATAATGGTCATATCACGACGCGTCACAGGGGCGGCGGACATCGTCATCATTATCGAATCGTGGATTTTCGTCGCGATAAAGATGGAATCCCTGCAAAAGTTGAACGTATCGAA
The DNA here is from genome assembly GCF_029813755.1 of Ottowia cancrivicina. Lineage (NCBI taxonomy): Bacteria > Pseudomonadati > Pseudomonadota > Betaproteobacteria > Burkholderiales > Comamonadaceae > Ottowia > Ottowia cancrivicina. Next base: position 2,495 of record NZ_JARVII010000037.1, read on the forward strand.
TATGACCCTAATCGCTCGGCTCATATTGCTTTGGTGTGTTATGCGGATGGTGAGCGCCGCTATATCATTGCGCCGCGTGGAGTAGAGCCAGGTGCGCAGCTGCTGAGCGGATCTGAATCTCCAATTCGTGTCGGCAATGCGTTGCCAATTCGCAATATCCCTGTGGGTTCCACAATTCACTGTATAGAATTGAAACCAGGTGCCGGTGCGCAAATTGCCCGATCTGCTGGAGCTTCTGCAACGCTGTTGGCTCGTGAAGGGGTCTATGCCCAAGTCAGGATGCGATCTGGAGAGGTCCGAAAAATCCATATTGAATGCCGGGCTACGATTGGCGAAGTTGCTAACGAAGAGCACAGTTTGCGTCAGTATGGCAAAGCAGGTGTTAAGCGCTGGATGGGGATTCGCCCGACGGTGCGCGGCGTCGTTATGAATCCGATTGATCACCCGCATGGCGGTGGTGAAGGCCGTACGGGTGAGGGGCGTGCTCCGGTTGATCCGTGGGGTAATTTGACCAAAGGTTATCGCACTCGCAACAACAAGCGCACTCAAAATATGATTGTGTCGCGTCGTAAAAAATAAGAGGTAGCAAATGACTCGTTCTCTCAAAAAGGGTCCGTTTGTTGACCATCATCTGTTGGCCAAAGTTGATAAGGCCGCAGCATCAAAAGATAAAAGGCCCATTAAAACGTGGTCGCGCCGCTCGATGATTTTGCCTGAATTTATCGGTTTGACGATCGCTGTCCACAATGGAAAGCAACATGTGCCAGTTTACGTGACTGACCAAATGGTGGGTCACAAGCTCGGTGAATTTGCACTGACGCGTACCTTTAAGGGGCATGCGGCGGACAAAAAAGCCAAGAAATAAGGATCTGACCAATGGAAACTCGTGCAGTCCTCCGTGGCGTGCGTCTCTCTGCTGACAAGGGACGCCTTGTGGCTGATCTGATTCGCGGCAAGAAAGTGGAGCAGGCGCTCAACATTCTTGCATTTACGCCCAAGAAGGCCGCAGTTATTGTCAAGAAAGTGCTGGAGTCGGCGGTTGCCAATGCGGAACATAATGACTCTGCTGATATTGATGAGCTGCGTGTTACCTCAATTTATATTGAACAGGGCACAACCCTCAAGCGCTTCACGGCTCGCGCTAAAGGTCGTGGCAACCGTATCAGCAAACCGACGTGCCATGTGTACGTGACGGTTGGTTATTGAAAGGCGGTATTCATGGGACAGAAAATTCATCCTACTGGTTTTCGCCTTGCGGTCAGCCGTAACTGGGCGAGTCGCTGGTATGCCAACAACCGTGATTTCGCTGGTATGCTGGCGGAAGATGTGAAGGTGCGAGAGTACCTGAAAGCGAAGCTGAAAAATGCAGCTGTTGCTCGCGTTTTGATTGAGCGGCCTGCTAAAAGCGCGCGCATTACCATTTATTCTGCTCGCCCGGGCGTGGTGATTGGTCGCAAAGGCGAAGATATTGAAAAGCTCAAGAAGGATCTGGCCGAGAAGCTGGGAGTGCCGGTTGCGGTCAATATCGAAGAAGTTCGCAAGCCTGAAGTAGATGCCCAGTTGATTGCCGACAGCATTACGCAGCAGCTTGAGAAGCGCATCATGTTCCGCCGGGCCATGAAGCGCGCCATGCAGAATGCGATGCGTCTTGGCGCTCAGGGCATCAAGATTATGTCTTCTGGCCGCTTGAATGGTATTGAGATTGCCCGTACCGAATGGTATCGGGAAGGTCGCGTGCCGCTTCATACTTTGCGCGCCGATATTGACTATGGTTTTAGCGAAGCCAAGACGACATATGGCGTTATCGGCGTCAAGGTGTGGGTCTACAAAGGGGACACGCTGGGTCGCAGCGATGTTCCCTCACTGGATAGCACACCTCGTCCCGAGGGAGATGAGCGCCGCGGTCCGCGCTCTGCTCGGCGGGGAGCTTCTCGTCGTGACCGGACTGTTGCAAATGCCGCTCCTGTTGATGGCAGCGATAAACCAGCAGAAGCAACAGGAGGTGATGCCAAATTAGCCGTTAAGCGCGTTCGTCAAGTCGCCGCGCCCGCTGCAGCAGCGGACGGCGCTCAAGGAGAATAAATATGCTGCAACCTGCACGCAGAAAATATCGCAAGGAACAGAAGGGCCGGAATACCGGTCTGGCGACTCGTGGAAATACTGTCGCTTTTGGTGAATTTGGACTGAAATCAACTGATCGCGGTCGACTGACGGCCCGGCAGATTGAAGCCGCGCGTCGTGCCATCACGCGTCATGTCAAGCGTGGTGGCCGTATTTGGATTCGTGTGTTTCCAGACAAGCCAATTTCTACCAAGCCTGCAGAAGTTCGCATGGGTAATGGCAAAGGCAACCCTGAGTACTATGTGGCTGAGATTCAGCCAGGTAAGGTGCTCTATGAAATTGTCGGTGTTCCCGAGGTGCTGGCACGGGAAGCTTTTGCTCTGGCTGCTGCCAAGTTGCCGCTGCGGACAACTTTTGTGACCCGCATGATTGGTCAGTAATCCAGAAAGGACTAAGCAGATGAACGCCAAAGAACTGCGCCAGAAGGACGAAGCTGCGCTAAAAGCAGAGGTCAAGGAATTGCAGAAGGCGCATTTTAACTTGCGCATGCAGAAAGCGACCCAGCAATTGAACAATACCAGTCAATTGCGTATGACGCGCCGTGCGATTGCACGGGCGAAAACTATTCTTGCCGAAAAGAAGGCTGCAGCCAAATAAGGAAGTGACATGACGGAAGAAAAAAAATCCCTCAAGCGCACCCTCGTTGGTAAAGTGGTCAGTGACAAGCGTGCCAAAACGGTGACGGTGCTTATTGAGCGACGGGTGAAACATCCGATTTACGATAAGATTGTGGTCAAATCCAGCAAGTATCATGTTCATGATGAGAAAGGTGAGTACAAGCTGGGCGATGTGGTAGAAATCACGGAGAGCCGTCCCATTTCAAAGACGAAGAATTGGGTGGCTACTCGTTTGGTGCAAAAAGCCTCTGTGGTTTGATGCGGCCAGATAACCTTTGAGAAAAGGTGTTCTATAAAACCCGCGCTTCGCGCGGGTTTTATTTTGTCTGTTGGATAGGCTTTGGATGCTCACATTTATATGTATCTGATTGATGTCGCTGGATGGCCAAAGATGGGTTGATTAATGGCTTTGCTGCTGCGACCGATATCTTGTTTGATGACGGCAGATCTTGTTAATTTGAATTTCATGATTTTTGCGCCATGAAAATACACCAACCAGTTGCTCATTTGTCATTCGAAACCTCGTTAGGCATGATGCGCCTGGCCGCTTCTGTGCAGGGTCTGTCTGGCGCATGGTTTGTGCAGGGACAAAAGGACTGCCCCGATATCAGCGGCTGGGGAGAGGAGCGGTCTGATCACGAGGTGCTGGCGCAGGCAATGTGCGAAATCAATGATTTTTTAGCAGGGAAGCGAAATAGCTTTGACGTGCCTCTGGACTTATCCGCCGGAACGCCTTTTCAACAAGCCGTTTGGCGCGCTTTGATAGGCATTCCATTTGGCTCTTCCTGTAGTTATGGACAGATAGCTGCCGTTATTGGGCGTTCCGGGGCGGTGCGTGCGGTTGGGGCGGCGGTGGGAGCCAATCCCATCAGCATCATTGTTCCCTGTCATCGGGTTCTGGGAGGGAATGGTTCGTTGACGGGTTATTCAGGGGGACTGTCCAGAAAGGCGGCGCTGTTGCGCGTGGAGGGCTGGGCGATGGAGCATTTTGTGAATGATGAATTACCTCGTCATTTAAGACCCTTGCCTCCAGGAGGGCAGACGAAAAAAATTGATTGGCAGGAGAACGATGGATGCGATTGGCTGAAATTACCACCATACAGCTGAAGTTTGTCTGGCCAGACGGTGCATGGTTAGATATATGGAGAGCTTGGTGGAGTTAAAGACATTCAATGTCATTGGGAAGTAACTTGATAATTAGTGGAAATTGATTGCAGCCAGCCGGGTGAATAACAGCGGCAAAGCCGCTACTGCCCCTTGTCGCTGCACATGGCAAGGCGCTTGATCTCGCCAAAGAAGTTTTTGATTGGATAACGCCTGCTGTCCATGCGTTCGGTGATTGACAGTTGTATGCAGCGGCCGGGCCATCTGCGAGAGCATCGCTTTCGCCTTCTCGCCTCAAGCGCTTGAATCAGCCCGGTGGCATCGCGCTTTGTTGGGCAAGCTACGTTCCAAACGCGAGGCCATCAATACGCGAGCGCCCTATAGGCTGATTTCGGGCCGCTCTTTTGTGCTTGTCTGTGGCAGCAAGCTTTCATGCTTGTGGTATTCGTCATGGCGTATTCCTATCGGGCTTGCCGCTTGCCACATCGCAGATGCCCGTGTGAAGCACGTCGGTCTTGATTCAATCGCGGCCGCGTTTGAACTTACGCTGCGGCGTTGCCGGTATGTATTGTTCATCACGCAGCCTTGATGGATAGACGGTGGCCCGCACTTTTTCGCCCTGTATCGCCAGGCTTTACAGGATCAAGGCAGGGTTATAAATTTCTACTGTTTTGCGCTTAATGCTTTTGCATCGTCGCACAGTGGATGTGTCCATTTTCAAAAAACCCAACTGCTTGTGCTTGAGAAAGCCAAAAATGGGCTTTGCAGTCTGCGAGGCTTTCAAAACCGGAATGCGGTTTGTCTGGAGCAAGAGGCAGGCGCGCTTCGCTCGCTGTGGGCGGGTGCGGAATGAACGGGAGGGTCTTTCGAGCTGCTCCTGGCTTGCCCAGTTCGTCTTGAGGTATTAAAAATAGGAGCAAATTCAAGGGGGTGAAACTCATTCTTGCGCACATTGCACTAGGACATCGTGCTATGAATAAAGAAGCGAGAAGCGCTGCTTCGCCCCTGGCTCAGGTTTGGCTATTCCGATTCGATCACTTCTCTCGCAGGCAGGGCAAGCGACGAATAGACTTTTCGTTTGGCGAATGCGCTTGCGTGTATCGGCGCTGCTGCGCGCGGATAGGCATGCAATGAGACAGAATCATGGGCCGTTAAATTCAAGATCAATGGGTGAAACGCTTTTTCGATTTACGCCTTGCTGATTTTGAAAGGCATGAGGCAATCATTTTCTGAATAGCGGCGCATTAAGCATATTCAGCTTATTTGTGACGCGAATGGCGGATCCAAATGAGACGGCGCTGGCGTTGTCAAGTGAGGACGGCTTGGCGAGCGGGTTGAATACTGGAGCTGGTGCGCCGCGTTTTAGCGCACCCATACGCCGCGCGCCAGCATGACGGCGGCGATGGGGATGAGCGTCATCACGTGTGCTTCCACCATCACCAGCCGGCGCGTGCGGTTGAGCGCGGCGGCATCGGGCAAGATGCCTGTGGCGTCCAGATTGCGCTGCCAGCGGCGAATGTCGCGGTGCACGAATATTCCCAAGCCGACCATGATGGCGAACAGCGTGATCTTGATGTGCAGGAGCGGCTGCCCCCAGAGCCATTGGGCGCTTTTGACGCTGAACTGCACTCGCGCCAGCCCGCTGAGCAATACGGCGGCGGCAAAAATGGTGACCCAGCGGTCCAGCACGGCCAGTCTGCGGATGGCGGCGGCGTTGGCCCAGTCGCTGCGGCACAGCGCCGCCTGGCTGGCGACGAAAACGGTCAGGCTCATAAAGGCCAGAATGTGGCAATAAGCAAGAATGGATTCGAGCAGCATGATGGCGCGCGATTGTGGCAGCGGGCGCGGCAGAAGCTGACGGCTGGCGCGCCTGCCCGCATGGGCGGTATGGGCACTGTGCGATCATGCGCGGTCTGTCTGTTTCCGCCGCTATTGCCGCAAGAGTTTCTCCATGCCTGACGACAAACATCACGCCAAGCCGCAAATTGATGTGCGCACGCTCAATTTGGCCCAGCTCAAGATGCTGGCCGATAAAGGGAGCCGGCGCGCGCGCGCCGAATTGGAGGCGCGCATGAGGGCGATGTCGGCGGGCGCCGCGCCTGAAGCCGCCAGCCGCGCCCGCAGCGGCGCACCAGCGCAGCCTTCAGCTTCTTCGGGATTCGCGCCGGTCACGGATTTTTCCGCGCTTTTGGCGCAGCCGGCTACGCAGCCAGCTTCATTGCAGGGCAGCGCGCCGCAGCCATCGCCAGCCGCCATGCCTCTTTCGCGAGCTGCGATACCACCCATGCCTGCTGCGCCAGCGGTGCAGAACGAGCCGCTTCATGGGCATGACGCCATGCTGGAGCGCCTGCACTTGCTGGGTCAGCAGGAAGACGCACGCCGCCGCACTGAAGGGCCACCGCGGCTGGTGGGCATGGTGCTGATGGGCTGGGGCGGGCTGGTCGTGTTGGCCGGTTTGGTCACCATACTGGCAGGCAGCCATTACCGGGGCATTGGCGGCTATTACCTTTTTGGGGGCGTGCTGTGCGCAGTGGCAGGCAAGCTGCTGTGGAATAACCGCCGCCTGGCTATTTACGTGCATGCGGCTGCATCGGCGCTGATGTTGCTTTGGGGTATGTACTGGAGCCGCTCGGATGGCGTGTTTTCAGCGCTGATGCAGTCAGCGCCCATCTGGCTGTCTGCCTGCTGGATGGCCGTGGGAGCCATCCGGGATCCGCTGGAGTGAATTCCCCGGCCGTCCATGCAGCAAAAAGCCCCCTGGCGCCCGGTGCGCCAGGGGGCTTTTTGCTGGAATCAGGCGCGCGCCGCGCGCTGTTTTTGCTCCCAGCGTGATTTGCATTGGACGCAATGCTGGGTCATTGGCTCCACCTTCAAGCGCTCGAAGGGGATATTGCAGCCGCATTCCTCGCATTCACCGTATTCGCCGGTTTCAATCAGCTCCAGCGCGCGATCAATGCGGGCCAGATCGGCCGCATCCAGCGCCGTCAGCGTGGCATCGACTTCGCGAGTCTGGTTGCTCAGGCGCGCGCTTTCGTCTTGCGAAACGCTGCCAGCGTGATTGACGGCGGGCGCCAGGTTCTCGCGGTTTTGCGCCATTTGCGCTTGCAGGTCGCGGCGGCGCTCCAGCAGCAGTTCTTTTAATTCAGCGCGTTGGGCGGGTGTCAGTTTCGGGGTCATGATGCGAGCTTCTCCTGCAAAAAAATGTGTCGCTGGCACAGAATAGCATTCCTCATCTGTGCCATCGCGCATTCCAGAACAAGAAAGCCTGAAAGACACCCGCCATGTGCCAGCTGCTCGGCATGAATTGCAATACCCCGACCGATGTCACCTTCAGCTTCGCCGGCTTTGCGCAGCGCGGCGGGCGCACCGACCATCATGCCGATGGCTGGGGCATTGCCTTTTTTGAGGGGCGGGGCGCGCGCCTTTTCATTGACAGCAGCGCGGCCTGCTCTTCGCCCGTGGCCGAGCTGATCCGGCGCTACCCCATCAAAAGCAGGAACGTCATTTCCCACATTCGCAAGGCCACCGTGGGCGATGTGCGGCTGGAGAACTGCCACCCCTTCGTGCGTGAGCTGTGGGGGCGTTACTGGGTGTTTGCCCACAATGGCGATCTCAAGGACTACGCGCCGCGCCTGCACGGCCATTTTCACCCTGTGGGCGATACCGACAGCGAGCGCGCCTTTTGCTGGCTGATGCAGGAGCTGGCTAAGGCGCATGCCAGCGTGCCGCCCGTGGAGGAACTCACCCGCACTTTGCGCGAGCTGACGCCGCAGATTGCCTCGCATGGCACTTTCAACATGCTGCTGTCCAATGGCCAGGCGCTTTGGGCGCATGCTTCCACCAAGCTGTGCTACGTGGTGCGCCAGCACCCGTTTTCAAACGCGCGGCTGGCTGATGAAGACCTTTGCGTCAATTTCGCAGAGCACACCACCCCCAGCGACCGCGTGGCCGTGGTTGCCACCACGCCGCTCACATCCAACGAGCGGTGGACGCCCTTTGCGCCCGGCGAGCTGAAAGTGTTCGTGGACGGCGCGCCTGTGGCGTGAAAAGAGCCTCTTGAGGCATCCGGCTTCAGGCATCAAACCGCCCTGAAGCGCCCTTGGAATGGGCGCAGGCAGCTATCTTTTTGAGAGTGAAGGCGCAAACGGCGCTTTCCAAACGGCGCTTTCTATTCGCCGGCTTTGGCGTCCATGCGCCTGAGCGCCTGGGCGAAGGCTTGCAGGGTTTGCGGGGGCACTTCGCCCACGGCGGTCAGCCACCAGCCGCTGGCTGGCGCGGGCAGGCGCAGCATCAGGCTGTGGGTTGCGCCCATCGCAAGCAGGCCGCCGCGCGTGTGGCGGCGGGCGTCGTAGGGTTCCAGAAAAAGGGAAACGGTGGCCAGGCCGTCGGAAAAAATCCACTGCACCACGCCGCCTGCGCCGGAAGCGTTTGATGCGCCGCCGTGCTGGTAGCACTGGCGGGGCCGAAAGCCCGGCACGGGGCTGGCAAGCGTCCAGCCTTCGCTGTCGGCGCGGGTGGGGGCGTGGCCTGCCTCTTCAATGTGCCAGCCCTGGGTGTCATCCATCATTTGCGCGAGCTTGTCCGCCTCCAGCGGGGAGCTGAATTGCAGCTCTGAAAAGGCCGACTGCTCCAGCACGCGGCCTGCGGCGTCCAGCGTTTGCATCTTGATGACCAGGCCGGTGCGCCGCTCGCTCCAGATGCGGTAGCCATAGCGCCAGCCGTCTTGCGCGGCCAGGCGCACGATGTCGGCGTCAAACCCGGCCACGCGGCCCTGGCCTTCGGGGCGGGCGTCGTAGTAGCGGGCGACTTCGGCTTCTTCGCCGGGGCGCAGCTGGCCCTTGAAAAGGCTGCCGGATTCGCGCCGCTCGGCGCGGATGGTGCGCTGGCCAGGCTGGAAGATGAGGATGTCGTCATCGCGCCGGTACGTGGCGCGGGGCGGGCCGGAGAGGTTTTCCACGCGCTCGATTTCCTGCGCGCCCTGGCAGGCGTGCCAGATGCGGGCGCTGGAGAGCACGCCTTCAGGCGCGGAAACGACAAAAGTGCCGCTGTAGGCCGGCACGCGCGAGGCGCGTTGCAGGCGCGCCAGCCACTGGGCCACGGTGCGCGGCGGCGCTTCGGATTCGGAAACGGCGGGCGAAGCGGCTGGCTGCGCGGCGGCGGGCGCGCGGGTCTGGGCCAGCGCGGGGCTGAAGGCGGCCAGGCAAAGCAGGGCGGCGCAGGCGTTGCGGGTCATGCCGGTGTCGGAAGTGTTCAGGCGGCCTGCCGGAAGTCAGCGGCCTGCCGCGCTGCCATCCACAAAGGTGGCGTTGCGCAAAAAGCCTTGCGTCTGCCCCAGTGCTGAGGCGCCAGCGGCCTGGCGATGGGCGGCCAGAAACTCGTCCAGACGGCTGTCGCGCAGCATGGCGCCTTGCGGCGTGCCGACGGCGTAGGCGGCCGGGGCGGCAGCTTCAACAGGGGCGGCAGCTTGTGCGGCAACTTGTGTCGCAGGTGCGGTTTGCGCCAGTTGGGGGCCGGCGGCGCTGCCGGACAGGCTCCAGAAGTTCCAGCCGATGGCGGCTGCGGCGGCAAACGAAGCCAGGCCCGCCGCCAGCTTCCAGCGGCGGTCATTGGCCGCTGGCTGCGCGGGCGGCAGGGCCGTGGCGGCAATGGGCGGCTGAGCTTCCTGGCCAATGCGCTGCATCACGCAGGCGGTGAAGGCCGCGCCGTGGCGGCAGGCAGCCAGGTCGGCCGAGCGCAGCACGTCGCCCGCCACATGCCAGGCATGCCAATCGGCGCGGGCCGCATCGCCGCGTGAGTCGCTGGCGCAAGCCTGGGAAATGGCCTGATGCAGCGGCTCGCCTTGCAGGCGGCCGTCCATCAAGTCGCAAAGGGTTTGGCGGGGGTCGGTCATGGGAGCGTCGGTCATGGTTGCGGCTTACCAGCGCTTGCCGCCCTGATGGCTCAAAAGCGGCTTGACTCTGGCTGAAATGGCCTCGCGCGCGCGGAAGATGCGCGAGCGCACCGTGCCAATCGGGCAGGCCATCAATTCAGCGATTTCCTCGTAGCTCAGGCCCTCGATTTCGCGCAGGGTGATGGCCTGGCGCAAATCGGGCGAGAGCGCTTGCATGGCTTCATTGACGGCGGCGGCGATTTCGCGCGCGGCCAGCTCGGTTTCGGGCGTGCTGTCCGAAATAGGTTCCGCGTCGGGGCGGAAATTTTCATCGTCGTCGCCCTGGCCCTTCAAGGCCGCTTGCGTGATGAGCGGATCGCGCTTGAGGCCCAGCAGCGCGCGCTTGGCGGTATTGACGGCAATGCGGTAGAGCCATGTGTAGAACTGCGCCTCGCCCCGGAACTGCGGCAGCGCGCGCCAGGCGTTGATGAAGGTTTCTTGCGCGATGTCCTGCACCAGATCCACATCGCGCACCATGCGGCCAATCAGGCGCTCGATGCGGCGCTGGTACTTGATGACCAGCAGCTCGTAAGCGCGCGTCTGGCCCTGCACGGCGCGCGCGACCAAAGCGGCGTCGCTGTCGTCGGGGGAAGGGGCGGATTCAGGCACGGGGGCGGGCGATGGGCGCAGCGCGGTCAGCGCCGGGCGCAAGAACGGGCGGAGCCGGGGGCGGGCGAATATAGCGCGCAGCGCAGCAGGCGCCATGCGGCAGCGGCGGCGCTGCCCGCGCCGCGCCGCAGGCACAGCCAAAGGGGCGGCGCGCCCGCGCGCTCCAGCCGCAGCAGCAAAAAGCGCTGGCCGTCCAGCGCCACCTGAACGCGTGAGACGGCCTGGTCAGGGCGGCCCGGCTCGCGCAGCAGCCAGCCCTGCCCGTCAAACGCCAGCTCGCGCGGCGTCTGCTGCCGCCAAAAGCGCCACAGCCCGCCGCCTATCAGCGCCAGCGCCAGCCAGGGCACGCCCAGCCACGCGCCAGAGCGGGCGCTGCCGCTGAAGGCCGCCGCCAGCGTGGCCAGCAGCGCGGGCAGCCACAGCGCCAGCAGCAGCGCCGCCAGCCAGCTGGCGCGGCCAGCGGGGTGGGCCAGGGCAGGGGGCGTGCGCATGGCGGCGGTCAGCTTTGGGCGCTGGCCCGCAGCCTTTTCTTGCGGAGAAGGAGCGGGCCGGAAGGTGGAAAGGGGCGCATCAGAGGCATGACATTCTCGCTCTTGTATCCATAGCAAGAGGTCCTAGTGGATACTGCGCAAAGCGGCATTCCAGGCCCCTCGAATTTGCTCCTGATTTTGATGCTTTGCGGCCCGTGTTCAGCGCATCAGGGGCTGGCCGTTGAGCAGCATCTTGCCGCCGGGTTCGACTTCAAAGTGGGCGCTCCAGGCGCCGTTTTCGTTTTTCACGAAGCCCTGGGCGGCAAAGCCGTCGGCCATTTGCTCCAGCGATTCGGCGCTGACGCGGGGGTCGCCAGCCATTTTGGCGACGACGGCGCTCCAGGCGCGCGGGATGTGAAGGCTGGCCTTGATGCTGGCGCGCTGCATCAGCTTGAACATCGCGGGCAGCTGGATGGGCGATTCCTTGGCCTGCGCGTCGGCGGCGGCCAGGGCCACGCTGTATTCAAGCGAGCCGGCCTGCTGGTCGATGGTGGCGCCGTAGCGCACCTGCACGGCTGGCTCGCCGGCGAGCAGCTCTTGCAGCAGCGCCTCGGTTTCGCCCTTGAACTGCTCTTGCATGGCTTGCAGCGCGGCCTGGCGCTCTTCGCCTTGCAGGCTCTTGTCGGTGAGCGCGCCCCACGCGCGCGCCAGCATCTGCTGGGCTTGCAGCAAGGCGGCGGCGCTGATCTTGTCGAGCTTGACGTCGTAGCTCAGCGCTTGCAGCGCCACGCCGCCGATTTCGCCTGCGGTGGCGTAGTGGCCGTGGGAGCTGATGGCGTCGCCCTGGCGGGTGGTATCCACTTTGTAGGTGAGCTGGTCGAAGCGGAAAAGGTCCTTGCCGCCCATGCTGGCCTGCATGCTGGCAACGCGGCCCTCTTGCTGGCCGGGGGCCAGCAGCCACAGGCCGGAGCCGATGTCGGCGCTGAACTGGCCTTGCATGCCGCCCACGCGCATTTGCAGCGCGGCAGGCTGGCCGCCGGGGCCGGGCGCGGTTTGGGCGGCTTCAGGCGCGGCATCAGGCGCTGTTTCGGGCGCTGTTTCGGGCGCTGTTTCGGGCGCGGCTTCAGATGCCTTGGCGGCGGGGGCGAAGGTCATTTCCATGCCTTTGAAGTCCACCTGGCCGGACAGGCGCTGGCGGTCCTGGCTCAGGCGCAGGTCGTAAGTCAGGGGCTGCCAGCTCGCCTGGCTGGCGGGCTGGCCGGGCTGTTGCACGGCGAAGCGGCCGGCGGGCAGCAGCAGCTGCGCCGTCATGTCGCCCGCCAGCGGGCGGTGGAGCGTGACTTCGGGCGGCTCGGCCTGGGCGAAGGCCTGGCGCACTTCATCGGGCAGGCCCTCCACCTTGGCCAGCTTCAGGCGCGTGGTCACGCCCAGCGCGCCGTGGCTGACGTGCTGGCTGATGTGAAAGCGCACGGGCGGCAGCGGCGCGCTGCTGTCCGCCTGGCTTTCGCGGCTGCTTTCGGCCTGGCTTTCATGGCCTTCGCCAGCTTTTGCGGCGGCGCTCTGGGCCGCCTTGGGCGGGCGTTTGAGTTCCACGACGATGGTGTTTTCGTCGCTGAACAGGCCGCGCTGGTAATTGCTTTGCACCACGGCGTGCTCGCCCAGCTTGTCTTTCACCCAGTTCAGGGCCTGGTCGGTGTGGTGCTCGGCCTGCTGGCCCATCCACCAGCTGGCGCCGGCGTAGCCAGCGGCGGCGATGACGGCGGCGGCCGCCGCGATTTTGGTGAGTTTGCTCATGTTGATGATGGCGTGGCGTTTGAAAAAGAAAAGCTGAAAAAGGACAGCGGCGGATTTTCAGGGCCGCGAAAAATCATGAAAAACGCCGCCAGCGCCCGTGGATTGGGCGCGGGCAGCTATCAAAAGCGCAGTGGCAGCGGGCATGGGGCGCTTCAGTCCAGCCGCAGGCCCAGGGTGCGCACGATCTGGCCGAGCGCTTCGGCCTCTTTGCCGATGTGCTGGCGCAGCTCTTCGGGGCTGGAGCCAACGGGCTGCCAGCCCAGGGCGAGCAGGCGCTGGCGCAGCGGCTGGGCCTGCATGACGGCGGCCACAGCCTGCGCCAGCTTTTGCCGCGCGGCGGCGGGCAGGCCGGCGGGGGCGATGAGGGCGTTCCACACCTGCAAGTCGTAATCGGGCACGCCCAGCTCGGCGAGCGCGGGCACGCCGGGGGCCAGGGGGCTGCGGCTGGCGGTGGTCAGGCCAATGGCGCGCAGCCGCCCTTCGGCCACGTGCGGCATGGCGACGCCGGGGGCCATCAGCCCCATCTGAATCTGCCCGCCGATCAGGGCGGTGATGACGGCGGGCTGCCCGTTGTAGGGCACGTGCAGGGGGTTGAAGCCGGGCAGGCGGGCCTTGATGAGTTCCACGCCCAGGTGGGCGATGGAGCCTGCGCCCACGGAGCCGTAGTTCCAGCGCTCGCCTTCCTGGCGGGCCTTTTGCAGAAATTCCTTGCCGCCGGGCAGGCCGGCCGGGGCCACGAGCACGGCGGGGGCGGTGGTCAGCAGGCTGATGGGGGCCAGGTCTTTTGCCGGGTTGTAGGCGAGCTTGCGGTACAGCAGCGGGGCGGTGGTGAGGTTGCCGTTGATGGCGATGCCCAGCGTGTGCCCGTCGGCGGCGCGGGCGACTTGCGCGGCGGCGATGTTGCCGCCCGCGCCGGGCTTGTTTTCAACGATCACGGGCTGCCCCAGCGCGGCGGCCAGCGGCTCGGCCAGCGCGCGCGCCGTCAGATCGGGCGAGGAGCCGCCGGGAAAGCCGACCATGAGCTTGACAGGCTGCACGGGCCAGCTTGCGGCCGGAGCATCGGCGGCCTGCGCGCGCGGCGCGGCGGCGGCCAGGGCGGCCAGCAGGAGGGAGCGGCGTTGCATTTTGTGGGTGGTTGGCATGGGAGTCAAAACGCTTTTTGCTATTGAAAGTGAGGCAAATCCAGGCCCATCGAAACGGCTGAGGTCCTGGTGGAATCTGCGCAGTGCGCTATGAAACAAGGAGCGAAAAGGCCGTTCCGCTCATGGCTTGGCGTCCTGCGCGCGGGCCTGCTCGCGCGCCAGTTTTTCGGCTTTTTCCTGCGCTTCGCGGGCTTTTCTGGCGCGGCGCTCCTGCACGCGGCGCTTGGCGAGCACGCGGATTTCGTCAGGGGTGAGAAAGCCGTCGCCATTGGTATCGGCGGTGTGGAATTCCGAGCGCAGGGGCTTCCAGGGCACGAAGCGCACTTCCTTCCATTCCAGGCGGCCATCGTGGTTGGTGTCGAGCATGTCGAACCAGACGCGGGCCTGTTTCTCGCCCTGGCCGGGTTCTTCGGCGGGTTTTCCGGCAGATGTTTCAGCAGCGGGCGCATCGGCGGCAGCGCAAGGCAGGGCCAGCAGCAGCGCCAGCAGGCCAGCGGGAAGGGCGGGTGTTTTCATGGGGGCGCAATCATGCCGTTGGCGGCTTTGCGCCCTGGCTGCGGGCGGGCGGCTCGTTGGCCACGCCGGCGGCCACATGGCCGGCGGGCACGTGGCGGGCGGCGTGTTCGGTGTGGCCGGTCTGGTCGTCAAAAAAGAAATCGGGCGCGAATTCGCGCAGAAAACCGCCTTTGGGCAGGCCGCCGAGGAACATGGCTTCGTCCACGGCAATGCGCCAGGCCATCAGCGTTTGAATGGCGCGCTCGTGCGCGGGGGCGCTGCGGGCGGTGACGAGCGCGGTGCGCAGGCGCATCTTTGGCGCGCCGCCATCGCTGCCGTCGCCGCCGCCAGCGTTTTGCAGGCGGTTGAGCGCGTCCAGCAAAGGCTTGAAAGGGCCGGGCGGCAGGGGCTGGCGGGCCTTTTCGCGCTCGTGAGTGTGGAAGGCGGCGATGCCCCCGCTTTGGTAGATGCGCTCGGCTTCGTCGGAAAACAGCACGGCGTCGCCGTCAAAGGCGATGCGCACTTCATCAGGATGGGCTTCGCTGGCGGGGGCCGATTCGGTGAGCACGCGGGCGGCCGGAAAGCCCAGCGCCAGCGCCTGCTTCACATCGGCCTCGTTGGCCGAGAGAAACAGATGCGCGCCCAGCGGCCGCAGGTAGCCAAAGGGCGCGCGCCCCTGCGTGAACACGCCCCTCTCCAGCGCAACGCCATTGGCGGCGGCGCTGCGGAAGGCGCGCATGCCGCTGACAGGGTCGTTGCGCGAGAGCATGACCACTTCCACCCGCTTGCGCTCCGGCGTGTTGAAGGCCAGCAGCTTTTTCACCAGCGCGAAGGCCACGCCGGGGCGCGCGGGCGCGTCCAGCCGGTCGAGCTGCAACCGCATGTAGGCGGCGGCGTCGCCCGTTTCAAACAAGTGGTTTTCTTCCTCGAAGTCAAACAGCGCGCGCGAGGAAATGGCGACGACGAGCTGGTCTTGCAGGCTGGCGGGCATGGGCGGGCGAAGCGAGGCGCGAAGCGGGGCGGGGGAGCGAAAAAAGCAAGGGGCAAAAGCAGGAGAAGCAAATGTACCCGCCCAATACAATCCGTTGCACTCCAGGCTCCCGCTCATGAAGATTCTGCTCTGCAACGACGATGGCTACCAGGCCCCCGGCATCTGCGCGCTGCATGCCGCGCTGGCGGCCGCACCCGGCGTGCAGGTGGAAGTGGTGGCGCCGGAGCGCAACAACAGCGCCAAGTCCAACGCGCTCACGCTGCACGCGCCGCTGTTCGTGCACGAGGCGGCAAACGGCTTTCGCTACGTGAGCGGCACGCCCGCCGACTGCGTGCACCTGGCGCTGACGGGACTGCTGGGCTACCGGCCCGATCTGGTCGTCTCCGGCATCAACAACGGCGCCAACATGGGCGACGACACGCTGTATTCAGGCACCGTGGGCGCGGCGATGGAGGGCTATCTGTTCGGCATTCCGGCCATCGCCTTCTCGCAAGTGCAAAAGGGCTGGGCGCACCTTGAAGACGCCGCGCTGAAGGCGCGCGACATCGTGCTGGGCGTGGCCGCCGGGCGGGTGGGCGAGGGCGCCGGCGGCCAGCCCTGGCTGCTCAACATCAACATTCCCAACCTGCCGCTGGCGCAGCTGGGGCGCGTGAAAGTCTGCCGCCTGGGCCGCCGCCACGCCGCTGAAAAAGCCTGCGTGCAAGTCAGCCCGCACGGCGACACGATGTACTGGATAGGCGGCGCAGGCCCCGCGCTGGACGCCGCCGAAGGCACCGACTTTCACGCCACGGCGTCTGGCTGCGTCTCGCTCACGCCGCTGCAAGTGGATTTGACCGATCACGATCGGCTGGCCTACTGGCACCAGGGCCTGGCGGGCACGCTCACCGGAAAGGGGCCGGAGCGGCCATGAGCGCGCCGCCGCGCCGCCCGCCGCCGGGCCAGGGCCGTTCAGGGCGCATCGTGCCCGCCCTGCAAGCCCAGGCGCGCGCGCCCGCCGAAGGCGATTTCAACGACCCCATCCCCGCCCGCGCCCACATGCTGCGCCAGCTTTCGGCGCAGGGCCTGCGCGACGCCCAGGTGCTGCGCGCGCTGGGCGCGGTGGACCGCCGCCGCTTCGTGGAAGCCGCGCTGGCGCGCCGCGCCTATGAAGACACGGCCCTGCCCATTGGCCTGGGGCAGACCATCTCCAAACCCAGCGTGGTGGCGCGCATGGTGGCGCTGCTGCGCGGCGGCCTGACCGACCCCGCAACCGGCAAGCTGGGCCGCGTGCTGGACATCGGCACCGGCTGCGGCTATCAGGCCGTCGTTCTCTCGCACGTGGCCGACGAGGTCTACAGCATGGAGCGTCTGCGCGGCCTGCACGAGAAAGTGCGCGAAACCCTGCGCCCCTTGCGCGTGAGCAACGTGCACCTCATTCTGGGCGACGGCATGGAAGGCTTTCCCAGCGGCGCGCCCTACGCCGGCATCATTGCCGCCGCCAGCGGCGTCGCCGTGCCCCCCGCCTGGGTCGAGCAGCTGGCCGTGGGCGGGCGCATCGTCGCGCCGGTGGACGTGCGCGGCGACGGCGGGCAGGCGCTCGTCGTCATCGAGAAAACCCGCCAGGGGCTGACGCACGCCGTGCTCGAACCCGTGCACTTCGTGCCCCTAAAATCCGGCATTTCCTGAGAAAATTTTCACAGTCTGGCAACGCGCCTTCACAAAAACGCCGGGCAGGCGTTCAGGCGCGGGCCACGCCCGGCGGAAGGCGCTTCAGCCCTCCGCCAGGCTGCCCCGCCCCATGCAGGCGGCGGCAGGCGGCCTACCGAACAAAGGAAATCCAGCATGGTTCTTCTCACACGCAGCACTCACACGACGCGAGCCTGGGCGGCGCTGACGCTGGCCGCCGCGCTGGCCATCAGCGGCTGCTCCACCACACGCGCGCCGCGCGCTTCCGGCACCAACGTCACCCTGCCTGGCGCGTGGAGCGCGCAGCCTGGCGGCACGGGCGCGGCCGCCACGCCCGCCACCCCCACGGTCGATCCTTCCACCCTGCCCGGCGCCGAAAACGCGGGCAAGCCCGGCTACCACACCGTCCGCCCAGGCGAAACGGTGCGCAAGATCGCCGCCGAATACAACCAGGACTGGCGCGACATCATCCGCTGGAACCAGCAGCTGCCCAACCCGGACGTGATTGAAATTGGCCAGGTTCTGCGCGTTCTGCCGCCCGCCAAAGCGCCTGCGCACGCCAGCGCCACGCCGCCCGCCGCCTCCACCACCCCGGCCGCTGGCGACGTGGCCGTGGCCACGCAGACCACGCCGGGCGTGACGCCTGCCGCCACGACGCCCCCGCCGGTTTCTCCGCCCGCCGCCACGGCCCAGACAGACAGCCAGGCCGGCGCGCTGGACGAGAAAGTCTCCTTCATGTGGCCCGCCAGCGGCGCGGTCATCAGCGGCGGCGCGGGCGAAAAAGGCAAGGCCCTGTTCATCGGCGGCAAGGCGGGCGACCCCGTCGTGGCCGCTGCCGACGGCAAGGTCGTGTATGCCGGCGCGGGCCTGCGCGGCTACGGCAATCTGCTCATCGTGCAGCACACCGACGCCGTCATCAGCGCCTACGCCCACAACCGCGCCCTGCTCGTGAAGGAAAAGCAGACCGTCAAGAAAGGCCAGCGCATCGCTGAAATGGGCGACAGCCACGCCAGCCGCGTCATGCTGCGCTTTGAAATCCGCAACAACGGCAAGCTGGTCGATCCCCTGCGCTACCTGCCCGCGCGCTGAGCGCCGCTGGCCGCGCGGCCTCTTTCACTACGTCAAAGGGCGCTGGCAGCGCCCTTTTTCATGCTGCCAAGGGCAGCCGGACATGGGTGAATGGCGATATTTCGCTCTCTTATTCATAGCATGATGTCCTAGTGGAAACTGCGCAATAGGTATTTTCAGGCCCTTTGAATTCGCTATTGTTTTTGATGATGTTTGACCGTTGCAGAGCCGCTGCGCAATCTGGCTTTGCCCGTCTGCCGCCCAATCTGGATCTGCGTTGCGGGTTGATGGCAAGCGGGCGGCATAAAGCCGCAGTAGGGATTTCCGGCATTCCCAAGCGGGCAGCAAAGGCCAACACTGCGGGGCAGGATTGACTGCCATGACTTCTTCCAGCCTTCAGCATCTCATTGACGCCAATCACGCCTGGGCCGAGGGCGTGAGCCGCCAGCAGCCCGGCTTTTTCCAGCAGCTGGCCAAGCAGCAAAGCCCGCGCTACCTGTGGATTGGCTGCTCCGACAGCCGCGTGCCCGCCAACCAGGTGGTGGCGCTCGCGCCGGGCGAGGTGTTCGTGCACCGCAATGTGGGCAATGTCATCGTTCACTCCGATCTCAACGCCCTCTCGGTCATCCAGTACGCGGTGGACTACCTGAAGGTGGAGCACATCATGGTGGTGGGGCACTACGGCTGCGGCGGCGTGCTGGCGGCCCTGCACGGGCAGCGCGTGGGCCTGGCCGACAACTGGCTGCGTCACATTGGCGACGTGAAGATGCGCCACTACGCCCGCCTGGCCAGCCTGTGCCGCCATGAGCAGGAAGATGCGCTGTGCGAGATGAACGCCATTGAGCAAGCCTTCAACGTGGCGCAGACCAACGTGGTGCGAGACGCCTGGAAGCGCGGCCAGCCGCTTTGCGTGCATGGCTGGTGCTACGGCCTGAAAGACGGCAAGGTCAAAGACTTGGGAGTGACCATGAGCTGCGCCGAAGACGCGGAGCAGATTTACCGCGCCGCCCTGCAACGCTACCCGTGCGAGGCCGGAGCTTCCAAGGCTTGACGCTTCACTTGATGTTTCGCAGGAAGGCGCGCCTCAAAAACGGTAACAATTCCCGGCGAGAACCTGTTTGCGCCCCGCATTGCCATGCCACCGCTGCCGGTGGCAGACAGATTCCAAGCCGCCCGCGCCCCGGCCCAAGCGGCGTTTTGCAAGTACCTGAAAGGAGACTCTCTCATGAGTGAAACCATCGTCATCGTTTCCGCCACCCGCACCCCGATGGGGAGCTTCCAGGGCGACTTCACTCCGCTGTCCGCCAACGAACTGGGCGGCGTGGCCATCAAGGCTGCCGTTGAAAAAGCGGGGCTGCAGCCGCAGCAAGTCGATGAAGTCATCTTCGGCAATGTGCTCACCGCCGGCCAGGGGCAAGCGCCCGCACGGCAAGCCGCCATCAAGGCTGGTCTGCCCATTTCCACGGGCGCGGCCACGCTCAACAAGGTGTGCGGCTCGGCCATGAAGGCCGTCATGCTGGCCGCTGACGCCATCAAGGCAGGCTCTGCCAGCGTGGTGGTGGCTGGCGGCATGGAAAGCATGACCAACGCGCCCTACCTGCTCAAAAAAGCGCGCGGCGGCTACCGTCTGGGCCACGACAAGGTGTACGACCACATGATGCTCGATGGCCTGGAAGACGCCTACGAAGAAGGCCGCAGCATGGGCCTGTTTGGCGAAGACTGCGCCGCCAAATACAACTTCACGCGGCAAATGCAGGACGACTTCGCCATGGCCAGCGTGCAGCGCGCGCAGCAGGCCATCGCCTCCGGCGCGTTCAAAGATGAAATCACCCCCGTCACCATCAAAGACCGTAAAGGCGAGCGCGTGGTGGACACCGATGAAGGCCCGGGCCGCATCAAGCCCGAAAAAATCCCCACCCTCAAGCCCGCCTTCAAAAAGGACGGCACCGTCACCGCCGCCGCCAGCTCCAGCATCAATGACGGCGCAGCCGCCGTGGTGCTCATGACCGAAAGCCGTGCCAAGGAGCTGGGCTGCAAGCCGCTGGCGCGCATCGTCAGCTACGCCACGCACTCGCAGGAACCCGGCTGGTTCACCACCGCCCCCGTGCAAGCCAGCGAAAAGGCGCTGAAAAAAGCCGGCTGGCAAGTGGGCGATGTGGACCTGTGGGAAGTCAACGAAGCCTTCGCCGTGGTGCCCATGGCGCTGATGCACGAGCTGAAAGTGCCGCATGACAAAGTGAACGTCAATGGCGGCGCCTGCGCGCTGGGCCACCCGATTGGCGCCAGCGGCGCGCGCATCATCGTCACGCTGCTTTACGCGCTGAAAAAGCGCGGCCTGAAAAAAGGCCTGGCCACGCTGTGCATCGGCGGCGGCGAAGGCACGGCCATGGCGCTGGAACTGCTGTAAGCCACTGGCGCGCCTGTTTTTTTTTTTTT
>NZ_JARVII010000038.1:0-18578 GCF_029813755.1 Ottowia cancrivicina
GCGCCGCCCGTCGATTGACAAATGTTCCAGTTGCATCGCTTCGCTCCTTTCCGTAAGTGGTCACTCGTTTAAATAGCGGAATCCATCGTAAGCCGCGCATGGCAGTCTTTGCCATATCAATCAGGTGTGCCGTTCCCAAAACTCGCCGCCGCCCTCTGCAACGCCCGTTGCGTTAGTAATGCTCACACAGTTTGATGGGGCAGATTCCACCGCTGGCAAGCGCCATAAATGGCATTCAGGATCGCCGTCATGCCGTATCTAGAAACGCAATGTTCGCAGACAAATACCCAGAAAGCTTGTCATTCTCGTGATTTGTGGCCCGCAAGAATATATTGCCATTAGCGCTGATAGGCTGAAGCCATTGGAATATGCGTTTTCTGAAGATCGAAAACTTTTTTCCGCATGGAGCGCAACGCCTTTCAGGCCGTTTCAATTCAGGCCGCTTTTAAAACAGTCCGTCCACATCAAACAATATGCTGGCCTTGTTTGATTGATGGAGCGGCATGCCCATTCACCGCGTTTGCCGCGCTGGCGGGGCGTGGCGCACGCAGCTCCTGCGCTGAAGCGCCCAGGGCGGCAGGCGCTTGGGGGCCGTTTGCTCTTTGCTGGCAGCGCGGGCCGCCGCTGCGGCCGTTGCAAAATCGTCCGACTTTTCGCCTGTCTTCTGCTGCCTGTTTTTTTCCATGCCTGCTTATCTGCTGCCCGCTGGAGCATTGCCTTGCTGGCCCGCTGGCCGTCTCGGCAGCGGCGCGGCAGCTTTGAGGCGCAGGCGTTGCGCGCGGGCGGGCGAGCTGGCGCTAGACCTGGCGCAAAACGCCTGTGAGCTGCAAGCCTTTGCGCAAGCTGGCCAGTTTTTGCAGAAGCGCCTGCGCATTGCACAAGCCGCGCAAAAGCATGGCGCCGCGCTGAACCTGGTCTCTGCCGGGCGTGCTGGCACAGCAGCGCCAGGCCGAAACCGGCTTGAACAAACTGGAGCGCCGCCAGGCGGCCCGCTCCGTACAACCTGAGGAATCCCAACCATGAGCAAGACCATTTCCCTGACCCGCTATCTCGTTGAAAAGCAGCGGGTGGACGGGCACATTCCCGCGCATTTGCGCCTGCTGATCGAAGTGGTGGCGCGCGCGTGCAAGCGCATCAGCCTGGCCATCAACAAAGGCGCCGTGGGCGGCGTGCTGGGCAGCGCAGGCAGCGAGAACGTGCAGGGCGAAGTGCAGAAAAAGCTCGACATCATCGCCAACGAAGTGCTGATTGAGGCCAACGAATGGGGCGGCCACCTGGCCGCCATGGCCAGCGAAGAGATGGAGAGCATCCACGTGGTGCCCAACCGCTACCCGCAGGGCGAATACCTGCTGCTGTTCGATCCGCTGGACGGCTCCAGCAACATCGAGGTGAACGTGAGCATTGGCACCATCTTCAGCGTGCTGCACATGCCCGAAGAAAGCCGCAGCGTGCAAGAGAATGACTTTCTCCAGTCCGGCAGCCGCCAGGTGGCGGCGGGCTACTGCATCTACGGCCCGCAAACCACGCTGGTGCTCACCGTGGGCGACGGCGTGGCCTCCTTCACGCTGGACCGCGAGCAAGGCAGCTTCGTTCTCACGCAAGACAACCTGCGCATTCCCGAAGACACGCACGAATTCGCCATCAACATGAGCAACATGCGCCACTGGGACGCGCCCGTGCGCCGCTACATCGACGAATGCCTGCAAGGCAAGGATGGCCCGCGCGGCAAGGACTTCAACATGCGCTGGATTGCCAGCATGGTGGCCGACGTGCACCGCATCATGACGCGCGGCGGCATCTTCATGTACCCGTGGGACCAGCGCGAGCCGGACAAGCCCGGCAAGCTGCGCCTGATGTACGAGGCCAACCCCATGGCCTGGCTCATCGAACAGGCCGGCGGCGCGGCCACCAATGGCCGCCAGCGCATTCTTGACGTGCAGCCGCAAAAGCTGCACGAGCGCGTGAGCGTCATTCTCGGCAGCAAAAACGAAGTGGAGCGCGTCACGCGCTACCACCAGCAAGCGGGCCAGACCCAAGGCTGACCCAGGCTGGGGCAGGCGGCTTTTCGCTTCTGAAAAAGGAGCGAATTCAAGGGGCTGAAAATGGCTTTTGCGCCCTTTTCACTAGGACATAACGCTATGGATGGAGGAGCATAAATCACGCTGCTTCACGGCGCCCGTCACCCGCCCCTGCCGCGCTTGGCGCCTCAGATCCGGCCCGCAACCATCACTGCGCGCTCCAAGGGGCGAGAGTCTGTTTGCCATCTGGCCGTGCAGCGCAAAAGCCAGGAAATCGGGATGGGCCGCAAGGCCCAAAAAGCGTCCGTGTCCGCGTTTTCGCGTCCGCAGACGGCTTGCGAACAGCTCAAGGCTGGCGAAACGCCGCCTTGAGCGCGGCCGCGAGATCGGGATGCTCAAGCGCAAAGCGCTCCGGCGCGGTGAAATGCGCCTCGCAGGCCACTGCAAAAAACTCTGGCGGCGAGTGCGCCGCATAGGCATCCAGCCAGGGCGCGGGCGCGCCAAAGCGCTCCGCCAGCGCCAGCCGCTCGCAAAACCGCTCATAGGCGCCTTGCCACACCGCATGCCAGTGCAGGCGGCCTTCGCGCGCTGAACGCGCGCCCATGAAGCCTGCGGGCAGGGGCGGGCAGCCATCAGCCGGGCCGGCGTGCATGTCGATCTTGTGGGCGAATTCATGGATGACGACGTTGGAGCCGCGCAGGGCCTGCGCGTCAGCGGCGGCCACGTCGGGCCAGCTCAGCATCACCGGGCCGCCTGGCATGGCCTCGCCCAGCAGCGTTTCGGCGTAGCGGTGCACCACGCCGGCCTCGTCCTGCCGCTGGCGCGGGGCAATGGCCGGCCCCGGCTGGAGCACGATGCCCACAAAGTCGTCATACAGCGCCAGCGCCTGCTCTGGCCGCCGCGCGCCGCCCAGATGCAGCAGCGGCAAACAGGCCTGCGCCGCCACGGCCACGGCCATGCCGTCCGTCACTTGCAGGCCATGCGCGCCCGTGAACTCTTTTTGCGCCAGAAAATGCGCGGCCAGCCGCCGCAGCCGCGCCTGCTCATGCGGCAGCAGCCGCGCCAAAAAGCGGTGGCCCAGCAGCGTGGCCCGCCAAAGATCGTCAGGAATAGGCGCTGGCTGCCCCAGCCTGCAAAGCCGGGCGGCCAGCCGTGCAAGCCAATGGGGCATGAGCGGCAAAACGCGGGAAAACGCGGCAATGGAAACCCCGGCAGGTGCGAGCGCCGCGCGCGGCTTCAAGAGGGCTGGCGCGCCGCAAAAGGCCGCCGCGAACGTTCCTCCGCCGCACCCGGGCGCGCCTGTGTCTTCAAAAAAGTTCAGAGAGCGCCCAGCGCTGGCATGCGTGGAGCCAGCGCTGCTGCCGGGGCCTTTTTCACCTTCCGGCCTGCGTCCCAGCCATCAGGAATACACCGCTTTGGCAGGTGCGAATTTAGCTCCTTTATCCGTAGCATGAGGTCCTAGTGAAATGAGCGCAGAAGCCATTTTCAATGCCTTTGAATTCGCTTCTTTTTTTGAAGCGTAACACCCGCCCGCCTTCCCCTTTGAACAGGTTCTCAAACCCGCAAGGCGGAAAAGCGCTCGGCCAGCAAAGCCTCCAGGCCAAACTGCGCCAGCAGCGCTTGCAGGCGCTCGGCGGCGCTGCGCTTTTTGTGGCCCGTCCACATGGCGATGATCAGCTCGTTTTTCATGCTGTGCTCCCAGCCGACCAGCTCGGTCACCGTGACGGCGTAGCCCTGCGATTCAAGGTAGAGGCAGCGCAGCACGTTGGTGAGCTGGCTGCCCATCTCGCGCGTATGCAAGGGATGGCGCCACAGCTCGGCCAGCGGCGTGCGCGCCAGTTGCAGCGCCTTGTTCATGCGCAGCCGCGCGGCCACTTCGGCCTGGCAGCAAGGGGCCAGCACGATGGCGCGGGCCTGCTTGCGCAGGGCAAACGCAATGGCGTCATCCGTGGCGGTGTCGCAAGCGTGCAGGGCCGTCACCACGTCAAACACATCCGGCAGCGCGGCGCTGGCCGCAGACTCGGCGGCGCTTGTGTTGATGAAGCTCATGCGCTCAAAGCCCAGGCGCGCGGCCAGCTCGCGCGAGCGCTCCACCAGATCAGCGCGGGTTTCAATGCCATACAAATGCCCCAGTTCGCGCCCCGGCTCGTGCCTTGTCGCCACAGGTCATACAGCATGAAACCCAGATACGACTTGCCCGCGCCGTGGTCGGCCAGCAGCAGGCCGCCTTCGCGCGGCGGCAGCTCTTGCCGCACTTTTTCAATGAATTGCAGCAGGTGATTGACCTGCTTGAGCTTGCGCCGCGAGTCCTGATTGAGCCGCCCATCGCGGGTCAGGATGTGCAGCTCCTTGAGCAGCTCGATGGACTGGCCGGGGCGCAAGCCCAGCTGGGCATGCAAATCAGGCGCGGCCTGAAGCGCCGCCTTGGTTTTGCGTGATGAAGTCATGGTGTGCGCGGGAAGGCGTTTTTGGGCGTTTTTGGGCGTTTTTGCTCTTGGTTCCAGAGCATAAAGTTCTGAAAACCTGTTCAAAGTGGCCGTTCACAAAGTGGCGGCCGGATGGGCTGGTGGGCTTTCACCCACCGCGCAGCTGCCCCAGTTCGGCCATGAGCTGGCGGTAGGCCTGCATGTCGCTGGCGGCCAGGGCGGCGTCCATGCGGCGCTTGATGTCTTCCACGCGCGCGCCGCGCAGCACGCTTTGCAAGTCGTCACGGTCGCTGGCGATGCCTTCGAGCGCGAGCAGGGTTTGCACTTCGTGCACGGCGGCCGCTTCCAGCGGGTGGCCGCGCAGGGCCTGGCGCAGGGCGGCCCAGGGCTGGGGGCCGTGTTCGTGAAATTGCCTGTCGAGCCAGGCAAAAAGCGGGCCGTGGGGGGCGGGCTGGCTGCAAAGCAGGTGCTGGTCTGGCTCGCCCAAGGCGGGCCAGGCGGCAGGGTCGGTGAGCACGATTTGCAGGGCGCGGCTGGCGCGGCTGGCCGGGGCGGCGCGAAGGCGGGCGGCGCTGTTTGGCCAGTCTTCGTCATGCCAGCCGTCATGGCGGCGGTCATGCCAGCGCTCATCCGGCCCGCCTGCGCTGCCGCGCCAGGGGCGTTGGCCTGGCCCAGGCGATGGGGCGCTGCGGGCGTGTGTGCCTGATGCGCCTGATGCGCTGCGGCTCTGGCCCCAAAGCTGTGCCAGTTCGCGCGCGTCGATGTGCGTTTGCTGGGCGATGCCGGCCAGGATTTGCTGCGCCAGCGCCCCGGCGGGCAGTTGCTGCCACAAGGGGCGGGCCTGGGCGGCAAAGCGGGCGCGCCCTTCGGCGCTGTCCATGTCGCAGTCCTGGGCGGCGGCTTGCAGCAAGAAACGCGAGAGCGGCTCGGCGGCGGCCACGGCGGCGGCAAAGGCCTGGGCGCCTTCGGTGCGGATGAAGCTGTCGGGGTCGTGCCCGCCGGGCAGAAAGAGGAATTTCACGCTGCGCGTGTCGCTGGCGTAGGGCAAGGCCGCTTGCAGCGCCTTGTGCGCCGCGCGCTGGCCTGCGGCGTCGCCGTCAAAGCTGAAAACCACGCTGGCGGTGAAGCGAAAGAGCTTTTGCACGTGCTGCGGCGTGCAGGCGGTGCCCAGCGTGGCCACGGCATTGGCAAAGCCCAGCTGGGCCAGCGCCACCACGTCCATATAGCCTTCCACCACCAGCGCATAGCCTTTTTCGCGCAGGGCGGCGCGCGCTTCATACAGGCCATACAGCTCGCTGCCTTTGTGAAAGACGGGGGTTTCGGGCGAGTTGAGGTATTTGGGCTTTTCGTTGCCCAGCACGCGCGCGCCAAAGCCAATGACTTCGCCTTTGACAGAGCGGATGGGGAACATGATGCGGTCGCGAAAGCGGTCATACCGGCGCTCTGGCCCGCCTTCGCCCTCACCGGCGATGACCAGGCCGCTTTCCACCAGCAGCGGATCGGCGTAGTCGGGAAAAACGCCCGCCAGCGTGCGCCAGCCTTCGGGCGCGTAGCCCAGGGCAAAGCGGCTGGCGATCTGGCCGGTGAGGCCGCGTTTTTTCAGGTAGCCGATGGCGCGCGGCGCGTCTTTCAAGCGCTGGCGGTAGGCCTGGCTGGCGCGCGCCAGCACTTGCGAGAGCGTGGCGCGGCGCTGGCTTTGCTGCGCGTCGCGCGCTTTTTCTTGCGGGCTGCGCGTGTCTTCGGGCACGGACAGGCCGCACTGCTGGGCCAGCTCGTGCACGGCCTCGGTAAAGCTCGCGCCGGTGTGCTCCATCAGAAAGTTGATGGCGTCGCCGTGCTTGCCGCAGCTGAAGCAGTGATAGAACTGTTTGGCGGGGCTGACGCTGAAAGAGGGCGTTTTCTCGGCGTGAAACGGGCACAGGCCCATGAAATTGGCGCCGCTTTTTTTCAGCTGCACGTAGCGGCCCACCACCTCCACCACGTCGGCGCGGGCCAGCAGCTCCTGAATGAATGACTGGGCAATGGCCATGCTGCGCCTCAAGCCGTGTCTGGCGCTGATTCAGCCGCAGCCAGATTCAGCCGCTGCGCCGCCGCCAGCAAGGCCGCCGCGCTGCCCGTGGCCAGCAGCCGCACCGTGCCGGGGGCCGGGCCGGGGTTGAGCAGGCCGGCCGCTGCCAGCAGGCGGCGCGCGTGGCGGGCCACGGGCGGGCCTGGCTCCAGCAGCGCCACGGCATCCGCGCTTTCGTTTTCGCTCTCGCCTTCATCCGCCTTTGCCTTCAGGCCCGCGTGCCGCCGCCAGGCGGCCTCGGCCAGCGGGTAATGCGTGCAGCCCAGCACCAGCGTGTCGATCGCGCCGGGCTGCGGCCCCAGCGGCCCCAGCGCGGCCAGGTAGCGGGCGATCAGCGCATCCGCGCGGCCTGCATGCAGCCCGCCATCGGGCAGGGCGGCCTCTTGCTCGATGGCATCGGCCAGCCCGTCGCACGGCTGCAAAACAAAGCGCACTTGCGGCGGTTGCGCGGCCAGCAGGCGCGCAAAGCGCGCGCTTTGCAGCGTGCCGCGCGTGGCCAGCACCCCCACGCACTGCGTGCGCGTGCGCGCCGCCGCCGGTTTGAGCGCCGGTTCAATGCCCACGATGGGCCACTGCGGCCAGCGCGCCCGCAGTGCATCAGCGCCCGCCGCCGTGGCCGTGTTGCATGCAATCACCAGCGCCTTGGCGCTGTGGTCTTCCACCAGCTCGCGCGCAATGGCCAGGCAGCGCGCGGCCACGAAGGCGCTGCCTTTTTCGCCATACGGGGCGTAAGCGCTGTCGGCCACATAAATGAAGTGCTCATGCGGCAGTTGCGCGCGCAAGGCGCGCAAAACCGAAAGGCCGCCCACGCCGCTGTCAAACACCCCGATGGGCTGATGGCACTGGGCCGGAAACGTGGCGGAAGGCATGACGAAAAGACGGGGGAGAAGGCGGAGAAAAAGCG
The DNA here is from genome assembly GCF_029813755.1 of Ottowia cancrivicina. Lineage (NCBI taxonomy): Bacteria > Pseudomonadati > Pseudomonadota > Betaproteobacteria > Burkholderiales > Comamonadaceae > Ottowia > Ottowia cancrivicina. Next base: position 7,417 of record NZ_JARVII010000038.1, read on the forward strand.
GGGCAGAAAGGCCAGGGCGCGCGCAGCCTGGCAGTTTACGAGCGCTGCACTTGGAGCCGGCATGCCGCGCTGGCGCATGAGAACTTGTCCAAAGTCTGTCCGTGAGGGCGGAAAGCGCGGACGGGGCCTGGTCTCGGGCGCTCTTGGGCCTTGCAACCCATCCCGACTCCTGAGCCTTTGCCTTCACAGCCAAGCTCAGGTTCTGAGGCCAGCAGCAAACAGGCACGCGGAGAAGCCACGCAGAGAGCAAGCTCGCAGCGGTCCGCGCCTTGCTCCGGACCGTACACGTTTGAATAGGGCCTGCTAATGACCGGGTGACCGAGACTGAATCACAGCCAAAGCCAGTTCCGGATCAGTTCCTGGCCCCCTTTGCTGGCGTGCCGCTGGCCCGTCATCAGAGCGGACTTGAGCAGATTGCCGGCGCATCGCACAAGGCCCGTATCCTGGCGCTCACGCCCCCCGAGTGAGTGGCCTATGGCCTGGCTTCGAGTCCCGCGCCCGAGCCGTGACGGTGCACTTTCACGATCGTGGCGTCGGCCATGGCGTATTGCATATCCGGCTGGCCGCTGACCGCATCAAAGCGTTTTGCCAGATACCGGCCTTGACCCCGTCGTGAAAGCGCTTGAAGACGGTGTTGCATTTGCCAAATTCTTCGAGCCAATCGCGCCAGGGGCTGCCTGCGCGCACGATCCACAGCGCGGCCTCTGCAAACCAAGCGCCTGTTCGCGCCTCTTGGCCCTGCATCGCCAGGCTTGCCCAAGCAGTTCGGGGCCATCAGTGCCCACTGCTTGTCGCTCAATACTCATCTTTTCATGGCGGAATTGCTGCACAACAGGAAGATTCTCAACAGGCCCTAAACGAAAGCGGCTTGTGCGGCACGCCTGCGGGCCGGGCCTGTCTGGATATATCAAAAACAGGAGCGAATTGAAAGGCTTCAAATACCGCTTTGCGCTCGTTCCACCAAGACATTACGCTATGAATTAAAGAGCGAATAGAGGCTGGCTCGTGAACGGAACGCGTGCGCTGGCGGGCTTGGCGCCTGTTCAGAGCCTGGCCGTGAAGGCGGCAGATCGGGGCAGGCTGCAAGGCGCAGACGGGCTTTGCGGCCCGGCGAGGATTTGCAACGCCGCAGACCGCCCGAGTCCGCGCTTTTCTTTTGCAGCCACGGACAGGCCCCTACTGGTACAGCGCGCCATTGATGCCGATGGTCTGGCCGCTGATGTAGGCGGCGCGGTCGCTGGCGAGGAAGGCGACGAGGTCGGCCACTTCCTGCGGCTGGCCCGCGCGCTGCATGGGCACGAGGCGGCGGATGGCGTCTTCGTCAAAGGCACGGGCGGACATGTCGCTGGCGATGATGCCGGGGGCAACGGCATTGACGGTGACGCCCCGGCTGGCGCATTCGAGGGCGAGGGTTTTTACGGCGGCGTGCAGCGCGCCTTTGGCGGCGGCGTAGTTGGTCTGGCCGCGGTTGCCGGCCTGTCCGGCCACGGAGGTGATGGCGATGATGCGGCCCCAGCGCGCGCGCAGCATGGGCAGCATGAGGGGCTGGGCCACGTTAAAAAAACCGTTGAGGTTCACGTCGATCACGCGCTGCCACTGCGCGGCGCTCATGCCGGCAAAAACGGCGTCGTCATGCGCGCCTGCGTTGCTGATGAGCACCTGAATGGGGCCGCTCGCCAGCGCCTGTTGCAGCGCGTCGGCGCTGGCGGCGGCGTCGGTTACGTCAAAAGCCAGGGCTTCGGCGCTGCCGCCTGCGGCGCGGATGCTGGCGGCCAACGCTTCGGCGGCATCCAGGCGCGTGTTGGCGTGGGCCAGCACGTGCAGGCCCTGTGCGGCCAGGGCGCGGGCGATGGCGCTGCCGATGGCGCCGCTGGCGCCGGTGACGAGGGCGCGGCGGGGTGTGGATGAGACGGTGGATGAAACGGCGGCGGGAGTGCGGGCGGCGGTCATGGAGGTGTCAGGGAACGCTGGGGGCGCGCGGCGGCGTCAGCTGCACCACGGCGCGGCCTTGCAGCAGAAGCGGGCCGCTTTCGGCCTGAATGTTTCCGGCGTGAATGTTTTCGGCATGGAGGGTAAAGCGGTACAGGCGCGTGGGGCCGCTGACAGCGTCAGAAAGCACGTTCACGAGCAGGCGGGCGGCCACGCCGTCCAGCCGCGCGGCGTGGAAGGTGACAGCGCGCACGCTCACCAGCATGCCGCCAGCGGGCGCGGCATGGCCTTGGGCTTCGGCCAGCAGCGCGCCGTGCAGGGCCATGGCCTGCCCGGCGTATTCAATGCCGCAGGCTGCGCCCAGGCGGCCTTGCTGGCGCAAGGGGTTGCCGGGGTCGCGGTGGCTGTCGGCGGCGCACAGCAGGCCGTTTTCGCTGGCTTGAAGCACGCTGTCCAAGAGGCACATGCGGCCCTGGTGGGGCACGCGGGCGGCGATCCAGCCGTGGCCCTGGCCTGCGGCGGCGTTGAAAAAGCAGCCGGTGCTGTCAGTGTTCATGGCGCGGCGGGGCTGGCAGCCAGCGGCGTGATCTCAACGCGCAGCACTTGCGGCGGCAGGTAGGTCAGCGCCACGGGCTGGGCTTGGGGTTGGACGTGGGGCCGGGTGCGGCCTGCCGCAGCGGGCGCGGCCAGCGCCGCCAGCAGCGGCAGGCCCAGCCAGGGCGGCAGGGCGGCGGCCATGCTGGATAAGGCTTGCAGGCGGGCGGCCAGCGCGGCATCGGTACGGGCCGTGACGGATTGCACGGTGTCGGCAACGCCCTCGGCCAGCGCGCCCCGGCAGGGCAGGCTGAGGCGGGCCAGCGCGCACGGGCCAGGCGCAGGGGCCAGCACCAGCGCCAGCGCGCTGGCGTCGGGCACGGGGCGGCAGGCGCGCAGCGGCTCGGGGTGGTCGCTGTCGCTGGCCAGCAGCAGTACGGGCTGGCCGCCGGTGGCCACTTGTGCCATGGCTTCCAGCAGGCCGGCGGCAAAGCTGGCGTCGTGGGCGCTGAGCGTTTGCGAAGCGGGCGTGGCGCCGGTGGCGATTGACCAGTAGCCAGCGGCAGCGTTGTGCACCGAGTTGTGAAAGCGCGTGGGCGAGACCTGCCGGTCTTCGCCTGCCAGCAGCTCGCAGATGGCGTGGCAGTTGTGGCCGTCGCCGCCGGAGCTGGCGAACACGCCGGGCAGGCTGGCGGGGTCGCGCCCGGCCTGGCGGCAGGCTTGCAGGCCCGCCGCCAGCGTGGCCTTGACGATGCGGCTGGCGCGGCGGCGCTCGGCGGCGGGCAGCAGCTCGGGCGCGGGCAGAGCGGCGGGCGCATGGGCCCAGCCCGCCTCGCCGCGCAGCACGGCCAGCGCCTGCGGCCAGCCGTCCAGGCCGGGGCCGAGCAGGCCAATGCCTTCAATCCACGCATTCAGCATGCGGCCTCCCCGTCAGGGCGTGAAAGAGAAAAAACCAGGCTGGCATTACTGCCGCCAAAGCCGAAGGAGTTGGATAGCGCGTGGCGCAGCACGGGCGCGGGCGCGGGCTGCATCACCACGTTCAGCGCCAGCGCTGCATCAGGCTGGCGCGTGCCTACGCTGGCAGGCAGCAGGCCGTGGCGCAGGGCCAGCGCGCAGATCACGGCTTCCACCGCGCCGGCCGCGCCCAGCGTGTGGCCCGTCATGCCCTTGGTGGAGCTGCACGGCACGCCGCTGCCCGCGCGGCCGGGACCGAACAGCGCGCTGATGGCGGCGGCCTCGGCGGCGTCGTTGGCCTGCGTGGCGGTGCCGTGCAGGTTGATGTAGCCGATGTCGGCGGGCCGCAGTCCCGCGCGCTCCAGCGCCTGCCGCATGGCTGCGCGCGCGCCCGCGCCTTCGGGGTGGGGCGATGACATGTGGTGCGCATCGCTGGATTCGCCCCAGCCGGCGAGCATGACGCCGCCCGCGCCATCCGCATCGCCGCTGGCCGCGCCGGGCCGCTCCAGCAGCGCGAAGGCCGCCGCCTCGCCGATGGACAGACCCTGCCGCTGCGCGTCGCACGGGCGGCAGGGTTCGGGCGCCGTCAGCTGCAAGGAGGCAAAGCCGTACAGCGTGGTCAGGCACATGGAATCCACGCCGCCCACAATGGCCGCATCCGCCAGCCCGGCGGCCATCATCCGCTGGGCGGCGGCGAATACCTTGGCCGAAGAAGAGCAGGCCGTGGAAAGGGTGAGCGCCGGGCCGCGCAGGCCCAGCGCCTCGCGCACGAAGGCCGTGAGCGACCCCGTGTTGTGCGTGGCGCGGTAGTCGAACCAGGCGGGCAGCGCGCCATCGGCCCCGCGCTCGCGGTAGGCCAGCTCGGTGGAAAGAATGCCGGAGGTGCTGGTGCCCAGCGCCAGCGCCACGCGGTCCGCGCCATAGCGGGCGATGGCCGCGCGCGCCGCTTGCAAAAAGCCATCGGCTTGCAGGCCCAGCCAGGCCAGGCGCTGGTTGCGGCAGTCGTAGGCGGCCAGCGCGGCAGGCAGTGTGGCGCCGTCGATGCCCGGCGCTTCGCCTATCCAGGTGGGCAGGCGGGCGGTTTCAAAGTCGCATGGCTTCAGGCCGCTGCGCCCGGCCCGCAAGGCGGCCAGCAGCGGCTGGCAGCCCGCACCCAGGGCGGTGGTGGCCGTCATGGCGCTCACGGCCAGCGGCTTAATGGGAGAAAGGGCTTGCGTCATGCTGGAGAAGCTGGCGCGCGGGCGATAAGAAAGGTGTTGGCAAAAGGCAGCCCGCCCGGCGTAGGCGCGGTTTGCACCGCAAGGCCCAGCGCGCGCAGCGCCGCCGCCCATTCGTCCAGGGGCCGCGCGTGCAGGCGCGCCAGGCCGTGGCCGCGCGCCAGCGTCACCAGCTGGTCGGCCCACAGGCTGAGCCTGAAGCGCAGGCCGCCTGCCGCGTCGCCCACGCGCAGCGCCAGCGTGCCGCCGGGGCGCAAGGCGGCGCGCGCGCGGCGCAGCACATCGTCTTGCTGCTGCAAGGGCATGTAATGCAGCACGTCAAGAATGGTCACCACATCCACGGCGGCCTCGCCGAAAGCGGCCTGGCAGATATCGGCCTGCTCCACGCTCACGCGCTCCTCGTCGCCTGACGCGCGGAAGGCGGCCTGCCCGCGCGCCACGTCGGCGGGCATCAGCTCCAGCGCGCGCAGGCGGCGCACGCGCGGCGGCTCGGGCCAGCCTGCGGGCCACGCGCCGGATTCAAAGCGGTCGCGCGCAGCCAGCAGCCACGCAGCCAGCACGGCCTGGCCGCAGCCCAGATCCAGAAAGTCTTGCGCCTGCGGCGGCAGCGCGCCCATGCGCAGCAAGGCCAGAAACATGGGATCGCCGCTCAGCTTGCCGCGTGCGAAATGCCAGGCAAAGCGCCCGCCTGCGCGAAAACGCTGGCTGGCCGCATCCACCAGCGCGCGCTGCAAGGCGCGCTCGTCTGGCGTGAAAGCATCATGCAGACCGCTCATGCCGCCACCTTGTCCAGCGGACAGACGGCTTCGCCGCCCTTGAAAGCCTCGTTCAGCGGCACGCTGCGCAGGCGCTGGCCGCGCAGGGCCTGCAACAGGCGCGGCAGCACGGCCAGCACCACGGGCTGCCCGTCGGGCGCAAGGGCGGAGTTGCCGTCATGCAGCAGCAGCACGTCGCCCGCAGCCAAACCGCGCGTCAGGCGCGCCGTGACCACGCCAGCGTCGGCGCAGCGCGTGTCGTAGCCACGGCGCGTCCATGAAGCCAGCAACAGGCCCTGCCGGTGCAAGATGGGGTCCAGCAGCGGATTGCGCAGCCCCGCCACGGCGCGGAAGAACTGCGGCGCACGCCCCGTCACCGAGCCGATGCTGGCCTGCGCCTGCGCCACCTGGCGCGACATGCGCCGCCAGCCGTAAACGGAAAAAGCATGCGGGTGCGTTTCGGTGTGGTTTTCAATGACATGGCCGCGCCGCGTCATCTCGCGCGCCAGGGCGGCATGGCGGCGCACGCGCTCGCCCACGCAAAAGAAAGTGGCGCGCATGCGCGCTTCGTCCAGCAAATCCAGCACGCGGGGCGTGACTTCCGGATGGGGGCCGTCGTCAAACGTCAGCGCCACTTCGCCGCGCGCGGCGGCCTGCGGCGGCAGGCGCGTGAGGTTCGGCCCCAGCCCCTGGCTGCGCGGCCACAGCCCCACGCCTGCCAGCGCTGCATGGTTGGCCAGCAGCACGCCCAGCCAGGCGGGCCAGCTCTGCGGCAGGGCCGCCACGGCCCCCAGCCCCAGCAGGTGCAGCCAGGCCGAGGCTTGCAGCGCAGGCGCGGGTTTCCACGGCACTCGCATGCGCCTGATGGGCCTCACGGGCATTTCTTCTGTTGCGTTCGCACTCATGGCGGCAATTATGTTTCAGCCCCCTTGTTGGGCCAGGGAGCGAAGGCGCGTGGAAACCGCTTCAGGAAAGGAGCCGCGAAGCCAGCCTGCGCCAAGGCTCCGGGGCCGGGCGCCTCCGTTCGCAACTGACTTGCGGAATGGATGAAGCGGCGGGTTCCTGCCCGCCCGCGCCACAAACCTGGCATGCCTCACGGGCCAGGCGGCATCAAAAACAGGAGCTAATTGAAGCAGCAGAAATGCCATTCAGCGCAGTTTCCACTAGGACCTATTGCTATGGATAAAAGAGCAAGAATGGCTTCGCGCTTTCGTCCTCTGGCATTCAGTCTTGCGCATTCGTTGGCAGCGTCTTGCCCGTTCCGGACTCATTGCATGGACAGACCATGGCCAGACGCTAGGGCCTGTTGAGAATCTTCCTCTTGTGCAGCAATTCCGCCATGGAAAGATGAGTATTGAGCGACAAGCAGTAGGTACTGATGGCCTCGCACTGCCTGGGCAAGCCTGGCGATGCAGGGCCAAGAGGCGCGAACAGGCGCTTGGTTTGCAGAGGTCGTGCCGTGAATCGTGTGCACAGACAGCCCCTGGCGCGATTGGCTCGAAGAATTTGGCAAATGCAACACCGTCTTCAAGCGCTTTCGCGACGGGGTCAAGACCGGTATCTGGCAAGAACGCTTTGATGTGCTCAGCGGCCAGCCGGATATGCAATACGCCATGGCCAATGCCATGATCGTGAAAATGCGCCGTCATAGCCCGGACGCGGGACTCGAAGCCAGGCCATAGGCCACTCACTCGGGGGGCGTGAGCGCCAGGATACGGGCCTTGTGCGATGCGCCGGTCAATCTGTTCAAGTTCGTGCTGATGCCAGGCCAGCGGCACGCCAGCAAAGGGGGCCAGGAACTGATCCGGAACCAAAAGTTTGGGGCGCTGCTGGCGGACAAAGCGTTTGGTGTCCAATGGCAGATAGAGCCATTACAAGCGCAAGGCGTGCCAATCGTGATCTCACAAAGACCCGATCGACGCCAGCTTCAAGGCTGCGGTTTATCTGGCTTTGGCTGTGATTCAGTCGCGGCAATTCTCAACAGGCCCTAGGCCTGGACGAAAAAAACGCCGCCCGAAGGCGGCGTTTTCATGAAAAGCTGGGGTGGCTGATGGGACTCGAACCCACGACGACCAGAATCACAATCTGGGACTCTACCAACTGAGCTACAGCCACCACGTAAAACGGCAAATTATAGCGGGGGTTTCAACGCCCGGCTTCTTCTGACGCAGCGCTCTTGGGTTCTTCCACCAGGATGCGGGCCTTGAAGCGCTGCTTGAGCAGCTCGTAATAGGCCAGCGCTTCCGCCGCTCCCCAGGCTATGTCGTATTGCTGGCGCATCTGCTGGGCAACTTCAGTCTTGGTTTCCGAGCGGGGCACGATTTTTTCAATGCGCGCCAGGGTGTAGCCCTGCTCGCCCAGATCGACGCCGATGAAGGCGGGCAAGGCGCTGGCATCAGCGCGCAGCACGCCTTCAACCACGGCGGCGGGCAGATCGTGCGTTTCTTCGCGCGAGAGGGTGATGGCGGCGGGCAGGCCCTTGGCTTCTTCGGGCTTGGCTTTCCAGGCGGCAAGTTTTTCCGTGCCTTCCTTGCGGGCGGCTTCGGCGGCGCGTTCGGCAATCAGGCGCTCGCGCACGGCGGTTTTCACTTCGTCAAACGGGCGTGGATGGGCGGGCGTGTGCTTGACAACGCGGCCTGCCACAAGCTGGCCAGGAGCGAATTCGATGGCTTCGGTGTTGTTCTTGCGCTCCAGCGAATCAGGCGCGAAGAGGGCGGAGAGGAATTTGGCATTGGCCAGGGGCTTGACGATGGCGTCTGGCTGCACGGTGCGGGTGACGTTGGTGGCCGTCTGGATGTTCAGTTTGAGCTTCTCGGCCACGGGTTGCAGGCTGTCGGGCTGCTCGTACACATCGTTGCGGAAGGCTTCGCCATGCTCGGCGGCCAGTTTCTGCGCCTGCTCGGCGAGCAGCTGCTCCTTGAGCTGGTCTTTCACCTTGTCGAAGGCTGGCACGTCGGCGGGTTTGAGATCGGTGAGATGAACGATGTGGTAGCCATAGTCGCTTTCCACCACGCCGCTGATATCGCCTTTGTGGGCCAGCGCGAAGGCGGCTTCGGCAATCGCGGGTTCTATGCCCCTGTCTTTGCGGAAGAAGCCCAGGTCGCCTCCATGGGCGGCGCTGGCATCGTCTTGCGAGGCGCGCTTGGCTACTTCAGCGAAGACGGCGGGGTTCTTGCGCACTTCATCCAGCAGCTTTTCGGCTTCGGCCTTGGCTTTTTCGCGCTCGGCGGCAGGCGCGCTCTTGTCGGCGGCGACAAGGATGTGGCTGGCGCGGCGCTCTTCAGGCGAACCCAGTGTGGCCTGGTTGTTGTCGTAATAGGCTTTCAGGTCGTCATCGCTGATGCTGGCCTGCTTTTTCATGGCGTCTGCATCCAGCACCACGAATTCGATGTCCACCGCTTCGGGCGCCTGGTAGTCGCTCAGGTGGCTGTCATAGAAGGTCTGCAACTCGGCGTCCGTGGGCTGAAACTGCTTGGCATAGCCGGAAGCGGGCAGGCTGAGAATCTGCACCTGGCGCTGCTCCAGGAAGGCATCCATCACGGGAGCAACCTGCGCGGGCAGCGCGAAGCCGCTTTGCGTCACGCCCGCCAGCACCTGGCGGGCGGAAAGGTCGGCGCGCACGCTGTTTTCGAACATTTCTGGCGTCATGCCCTGGCGCGCGAGCACCTCACGGTAGCGGGCCATGTCAAGCTGGCCATCCGCTGAGCGCAGGGAAGCGATGAAGGGGTCTTCACGAAGCTGCCTGGCCAGGCGCTTGTCTGTGGTGACCAGGCGCATTTTCTGCGCAGCCACGGCCATGACGCGCTCGCGCAGCATCTGCTCCAGCGTGATGCGGCGCATCTGCGGCGTGTCCAGCAGGCTGACATCTACGCTGGGGTTGGCTGAAGTGATGCGGTCCACCTGCTGGTGATGCGCCTGGTCCCACTGCTGCTGGGTGATGTTGTGCCCATCGACCGTGGCCACCACCCGCGCGTTTTCATTGAAGCGCGTGTAGCCTTCAATGCCGAACAGCACAAACGAAGGAATGATCAGGATGAACAGCAGCCACATGAAAAATTTCATGTGATGCCTGAAAAAGTCGAACATGGCCGGAAATTCCTGGAGCTGGATCTGAAACAAAAAAGGCGAACGGGGGTGTTCGCCTTTGTGTGAATGCGGGTGGTGGGTGCTGAGGGGTTCGAACCCCCGACCTACGCCTTGTAAGGGCGCCGCTCTACCAACTGAGCTAAGCACCCCCGCTTGCAGGAAGGAAACGGCATATTCTGCCTGAAATGTGCGCGTTTTTTTCGCGCGTTAATTGAGCGCGTCCTTGAGCGCCTTGCCCGGACGGAATTTGGGCACGCGGGCTGGCTTGATCTTGATGGCGGAGCCGGTTCTTGGGTTACGCCCCGTGCGCGCGGCGCGCTTGCTCACGGCGAAAGTGCCAAAGCCCACGATCGAAACCGTGTCGCCTTTGCGCAAGGTGGCTCGCACGGCATCTATCGTGGCTTCCAGGGCGCGGGTGGCTGCGGCCTTGGAAATATCTGCATGCTGCGAGATGTGCTCAATCAGTTCTGTCTTGTTCACGGACGACCTCTGGGTCAGATGGCATGGTTTGTTTGGTAGGTGGGTGCGCGGGGCCGCAAAGGGGCCGCGCCATCGCGTTTTCCTGCCCTTGCACTGGCCCTGTGGCGGGGCTGGCAGACAGTCAAACTGATTCTAGACGCAGGCTTCAGACCTCATGACGCAACTTCAATTATTTGCTTCAGAACGTATATTTATGTGTTCTTGTGTTGGCCGTTTTGCAACGCGCGCTTGCGGATTTCGGGCACGGAACGTTGCAGGTAGTAGGCCATGGACCAGATGGTCAGCACCGCTGCTGCCCAGAGCAGCAGCGTGCCCCACCAGCGGGCGTTCAAGCTCCAGAGCGCGCCGTCATACAGCAGCAGCGCAATGGCGGCCATTTGCGCGGCCGTTTTCAGCTTGCCTGCCATGTGCACAGCCACGCTTTTGCTCGCGCCAATTTGCGCCATCCACTCACGCAAGGCGGAAATGGCAATTTCACGGCCCACGATGATGAGCGCAATGAAAATGTCGGCTCGCTGCAAATGCACCAGCACCAGCACGCAGGCGCATACGAGGAATTTATCCGCGACCGGGTCGAGAAAAGCGCCAAAAGCCGAGGTCTGCCCCAGCCTGCGGGCCAGAAAGCCGTCCAGCCAGTCGGTGAAGGCACACAGCATGAACAGCCCCGTAGCCAGCAGGTTACATACAGCTTCCGGCAGCGGCAGATAGAACACACCTACGATGAGCGGTATGAGAAAAATGCGCGCCCAAGTCAGCAGGGTGGGAATCGTGAGAAACATGGCAGGCGATTGTGGCACGCGGGCAGCAGGCGACAGATGGGCAAATCGCTATCTCTGGCGATGAAACACACTCCGTCATTACTATCAAAAAAATAGTAATTGATTTGGAGAGGAAGAGCGCTTGCAAGAAAACAGTGCCACGCAGTGAATTGGGGCTGTACGATGCGTTTTGCACTGTAGCTGCAGCGCATTGACTGCCAGTGGAAAGCCTTGTCCAACAACTTTTGGCTTTCCTCAAAGAGAGAATTTGCAGCAAACTATCGTCATGTATCCAAGTGACATGACCGATGAACAGTGGAATGCAAAAGCGCTTTCCGACAGGTAAACGCGCAAGCAGACCCCGGGCGCACAGCGCCCGGGACATGATCAACGCCATCTTCCATGTGCAAGCCACAGGTTGCCAGTGACTTGCGCTTCCCAAGAACTAC
>NZ_JARVII010000039.1:0-15996 GCF_029813755.1 Ottowia cancrivicina
CATCATCGACTCTCAATCAGTCAAGACCGTCTCAAAAGGGGGCAGCGCGGATATGACGCAGGCAAAAGAGTCAAAGGCGCAAGCGCCACATAGCCGTAGACACAATGGGGCTGCTGCTGGCCGTGGTGGTGCATTCAGCAGGTATTCAGGACCGGGTGGGCCTGGGCTTTGCTGATCAGGCTGTTCATGCACTTTGAAGATCTGAAGACCATCTTTGTCGATAGCGGCTCACGGGAACGCCGATTGGATGAGCTGGATGGGCGCTGAGCCTGTTGGCTGGAACATGCTGATGATCAAGCGTTGCCAGAAGAGAAGCGCATCTTCAAGGCGCTCCCCAAGCGCTGAATTGTGGAAAGAACCTTCGCCTAGCTGAACCAATCGAGAAGGCTCTCCAAGAACTATGAACTCACGGCCCTCTTCAGCCGAAGCATTCGTCAAGATTGCTTGCATTCGGCGCGTGGCCAGGCTTTTGGGATAGTTTTGAGAACAGTCTCTCAGGGCGAACTTGTCTGCTAGAGATCATCAGAAACAGGAGCAGATTAAAGGCATCAAAAATGCCTTTCTGCGCTGTTTTCACTAGGACATATTGCTATTTATAAAGGAGCAAATAAGCTTCTTTGTCCAGCGGTTTCAAAAAGCGGAAGCGGCCTTCGCGCAGGCGCTTTTCGGGCTTCGTCCGGGGCAGCCGGGCTGCATCCGGCTTGCCTTGCGCTGTGACCGCATCTCACAATGCGGGGTCAAACCCAAGAAAGGAAATGCCATGCCCGCTCTCCGCCTTGCTTTTTCTCAATCTGCCGCGCGCTGGCTGCTGGGCGGCCTGCTGGCGAGCCTGGCCGCAGGGGCCTGCGCCGCGCCTGCCCTATCGGCTGAACCGGCCGAATGCACCGCCATTGATGAAAGCGTGCTGGAGCAGGCCTATGCGCAGTGGACGCGCGAGGCCGCCCAGGCCCTGCGCGAGCACGCCAATGCGCTGGCCGCGCGCGGCGACCCGCGCAGCCTGCTCATGGCGATGTATGTGATGCGCGCCATTGACGCTGACCCGCTGGACCAGAGCCAGTCCGCCAGCGACAGCGACAAGCAACGCCAGCTCTACCTGCAAGCCGTGCGCGAAGGTCAGCCGGCCGAGCCAGCGGCGCTGTGGCTGTCGCAAAGCCTGTGCGCAGGCAAAAAAACGCCTGCCGACAAGCCGGGCGCCGCCGCGCAGCCCGGTGAATTCCGCAGCCTTCAGGCCAATTGCGACCCGCAAGCGCTGCTGGAGCGCCTGGCGCAGCAGGAACCTGACAACGCCGCGCCCTGGCTGGCGCTGGCCGCGCTGCACCCCGAAGGCAGCGCCGGGCGCGAGCAGGCCCTGCAACGCGCTGCCGAAGCCCCGAGGGCGCTCTTTTACGAACGCCGTTTGGGACCGCTGCTGCACGAAGCGTTTCAGAACGTGGCTTGGCCCGAGCCGCCCAAACAGCTTGAACTGGCGAGCCTGTTCCTGCCGGATTCCTTCTTGACCCTGAACGAAAAGGAGCGCATTTCAGACACCTACGCCGTGGGCTTGTGGGCCGCCGTGCCCTACCACGGCGTCATGGAGATGCGGCAGATGTGCGGACAAACCGGCCCGGCTGGCCGCAAGCCGCCTGCCGCCGCTACCACGCCCTTGCGCCAGCAGCAGTGCCGCACCATCGCTGCCCGCGTGGCCGCCGAGCCGGACAACCTCGTGCTGCGCCAGACGGTGGCGCTTGCTCTGCTGGTTCAGCTCACCGAAGGCGAGCCGCAACAGGCCCGCTGGAAGGAAGAGCTGCGCCAGCGCCGCTGGCTGATGGAAGGCTGGCTGCCCAACTACACAGACAAATACGACTTGCGCGCCACGCTGCTGCGCCCCGAAGCCGAAGTCATGCGCCAGCGCCTGCGCGAAGCGGGCCAGCCCGAAACCGCGCCCGCCGGCTGGCTGCCGCTGAGCGAGCGCAAGGCGGCCAGCGGCAAGGCGGGCGGTTGAGCGGCCGCGCCTTCAAGCGCGGGCGGGGCATTGAAAAACAGCCGCGCAGCGGGCATGTAGAGGCCCTTGCCTGCACTGTCTGGCCGCAGACAGGCGTTCAAGGCCCCATACTCGGACCGTTTCAAGGAACCACGATGCGCACTCTTTATGACTCTGAATCCTTTGCCGTGCTGCACCTGCTGTCAGACGTGCCGCACGACGGCAGCCTGCCCGAGGATGCCCCCCGGCTGGCCCGCCACGGCTTCGAGATTGTGGACAAGCGCTCGGGCAAGGAGCTGTATCTGGACGGGCTGTGGGCCGAGATGTTCCAGCAGCGCATTGAAGCCTGGCAGGAGAGAACGCCCACGCAGGAAGAGGTGGAAGATGCGCTGGAGGGTTACGCCGAGCTGGCGCAAAACCCGGTGATCGTGCATTGAGCGGGGCGCCCGCCCGCCACAAAAAAACGCCTCGCCGAGGCGTTTTTTTGTGGGCGCGCGGCGCTTGCGGCGGGTTGGCGAAACAGGCGCCCGGAATGGATCGCGCTGGCCGGAAGGCATCAGAAACAGGAGCAAATTCAAGGCGGTCGAAATAGCGCTTCGCGCAGTTTCTACTAGGACGTCATGCTATGGATAGAGGAGCGAAATAGTACCCTGCTTTGCGCCTTGCCCCGGCTTGACCGCGCCTGTCTGGCCACGCGCATGCCAGTTCGCTTTTTTCGCGCTGGCGGGCGGGCTGCGGGCGCGCTCTCAGCTGAACAGCCGCCGCGCCACGGGCGAGCCTGCGGGCAGCTTGTGTTTGACCAGGGCTTTGTAGAAGGTGCGCAGGCCCGCGCGGATTTCCGACATGGCCTGCTCCGAAAGCGCATGGCCTGCGGGGTCGGTGATGATGCCGTCCATGGCTTGCGCCAGCGCCGAGGCGGCTTGCAGCAGGCTGTCAAAGGCGTTTTCTTCCGGCGCGACCTGGGGCACATCCAGGCTCAGGGCGATCTGGTGCAGGGGGATGTTGTCTTTGTTGTCGGACAGGGCTATTTGCGGGTCGTAGCTCAGCTCCACCAGATGCGGCATGCCCGCCTTGGGCGAAGGCAGCACCATGCGGCCTGCCACGGCCCCGGCCACGAAGCCCAGTTTGGCGGCCTGCTGGTTCACGAAGCCCAGGCTCCACGGCGTGGCGCGCGCGCGCAGGTCCAGCACGAGCTGCATGTCGTGTTCGGAAGCGAATTTGTCCAGTTCCTTGGCGCGGGCCACTTCTTGCAGCATGTCGGGGCTGTCGGCCGCGCCGCCGATGGCGTCGGCGAAAGCCTGCGTCTTGATGACGAATTCGGAAAATTCCACCTGCGTGAGCGCGCCAGCGCGGTTGGCCAGCTGCACGCCGGCGCGGCAGGCGTCATAAAGCCAGCCGTGCTGGGGCGGCTCCCACTTGCCGGTCATGCGATGGTGCGCTTCGATCGCAAAAGGCTTGCTGCCAATGCGGTGCGTGGCGGGCAGGCGGGCCATGAGTTCTTCGCCGCTCACGGGCGCGTCCAGCGCGATTGGAATGATGCTGTCGATGCGCTCGTCCAGCCGCCCTTGCACGGGGGGCGCGGCGGGCAGGCTGGCGGCATCCAGCGCGGGGTCGGCGGCTTCGCCGCTTTCTGGCGGCCCCTCAGGCTCCAGCCGCTCGGCCTGCCGGGGCGTGTTGCGGCGCACCACCCAGGCGTTGTAGGCGATGATGCCCAGCAATATCGCGCCGCCCGCAAGGGCCAGCCCAGCTTGCAAAGAGTCCATGGGGTTTCAAATGCTTGAGGATGTTTCCGGATTCTAGGGGCGGGCCTGCCGCCGCCATCTTCCATCATGCAGCGCGGCAGACGGGGCGGTTTGGCAGGACGGGCCGGCAAGGCTAGAATCGCGCGTTTTCTTCTTCCCGCCCGCCCGCGCCTAGCAGGCGGGCTTTGTTCGTTTGCAGGCGGATCATTGTTCAAGCCTGCCCGTTCTCTGGAAAGCCTCACTATGAAAATCGCCCAGGAAATCCGCGCCGGCAACGTCATCATGCACGGCAAAGATCCGATGATCGTCCTCAAGACCGAATATGCCCGGGGCGGCCGTGGCGCGGCCACGGTGCGCATGAAGCTCAAGGCCCTGCTGGGCAACATGGGCGCCGAAGTCGTGTTCAAGGCTGACGACAAGATGGAGCAGGTCATTCTCGACCACAAGGAATGCACCTATTCCTACTTCGCCGATCCCATGTACGTTTTCATGGATGGCGAGTTCAACCAGTACGAAGTGGAAGCCGAAAACATGGGCGACGCGCTGAACTACCTGGAAGACGGCATGTCCTGCGAAGTGGAGTTCTACGACGGCAAGGCCATTGCCGTGGAGCTGCCCACCACCGTGGTGCGCGAAATCACCTGGACGGAGCCTGGCGTCAAGGGCGACACCTCCGGCAAGGTGCTCAAGCCCGCCAAGATTGCAACCGGCTTTGAAGTGGCCGTGCCGCTGTTCGTGAACCAGGGCGACAAGATTGAAATCGACACCCGCACGGGCGAATACCGCAAGCGCGTGTAAGCTGCCTGCGCGCTGCTTTTGCGCCGCTTGCCAAGCCCCTTGCCGCTGAAAGCAAGGGGCTTTTTTCTTGCCGGTGGCATGGCCGCTTTGCTGCCCGATCAGCGCGCAGACGCGCCCTTACCATCGCTGCCCATGCAATCCACACCAAACCTCAGAGACGCCTTGCGCCACTCAAACGCCATTGCTTCCTTGCCGGAAGACGATCTGCTCAAGGCCGAGGCCTACCGCCTGGCTTTTGACGACCCCGAATTTCTCTCGCGCCGCGAGGCGCGCGGTATCCGCTTTCAGCTTGAAATGCTCAAACCCGATCTGGGCATGCAGCAGGCGCACGTGCATCACACCATCGTCGTGTTTGGCAGCGCGCGTTTTCTGCCGCCGGACGAAGCCGCCCGCCGCCTGCAAGCCGCACGCGAGAAGGGCGATGCCCAGGCCATCACGCTGGCCGAGCGCGCCGTGCGCACTTCGCGCTACTACGAACAGTCGCGCGAGTTTGGCCGTCTCGTCGCGCGCTACGGCCTGACGCAGCCGCCCGGCGAGCGCTTTTACATCTGCACGGGCGGCGGCCCCGGCGTGATGGAAGCGGCCAACCGTGGCGCGCACGACGTGGGCGCGCCTTCGGTGGGGCTGAACATCACGCTGCCGCACGAGCAATCGACCAACCCCTATGTTTCGCCGCATCTGGCCTTCAAGTTCCACTACTTCGCCTTGCGCAAGATGCATTTCATGATGCGTGCCAAGGCGCTGGTGGCCTTTCCGGGCGGCTTTGGCACGCTGGACGAGCTGTTTGAAGTGCTCACCCTCGTGCAAACGCGCAAGGCCCAGCCCGTGCCCATCATTCTGTTTGGCAGCGACTACTGGAGCCGCCTGCTGCACCTGGACGTGCTGGCCGAAGAAGGCGCCATCTCGCCCGAAGACCTGGAGCTGTTTTGCACCGTGGACGAGGCCCAGGAAGCCTGGAACCAGATCAGGCGTTTCTACAACCTCTAGGCCAGCTTCAACCGGCTATTTCAGGCTATACTTCGCGGCTTGTTCGGCGTGTAGCGCAGCCTGGTAGCGCACTTGCATGGGGTGCAAGGGGTCGCGAGTTCGAATCCCGCCACGCCGACCATCCCCACACCCAAAGCCGCCAAAGCCATGCGCTTGGCGGCTTTTTTTCGCCCCTTTTGATGCATTTTGCAAATGACGACACCGCTTGACATCATCGTTTTGGCTGCGGGCAAGGGCACGCGCATGAAAAGCCGCCTGCCCAAAGTGCTCCAGCGCCTGGCCGGGCGGCCCATGCTGGGGCATGTGCTGGACGCAGCCGCGCAGCTGGGCGCGCGCCGCTGCGTGGTGGTCACGGGGCATGGCGCGCAAGAAGTGCAAGCCGTTTGCGCCGAATGGCACGCGCAGGCCAGCGCGCAGGCAAACCAGCGGGCGGGCGCCATGCAGTGCCTCACCGCCTTGCAGCAGCCGCAGCTGGGCACGGGGCATGCCGCGCAGCAGGCCCTGCCCTTGCTGGATGACGGCGGCATCACCCTCATTCTCTCGGGCGATGTGCCGCTGATTCAGCCCGCCACGCTGGGCGCGCTGGCCCAGGCGTGCGGCGGCCGGCGGCTGGCGCTGCTCACCATTGACTTTGAAGACCCCACGGGCTATGGCCGCGTCATCCGCAGCGGCGAAAGCGTGCAGGCCATCGTGGAGCAAAAAGACGCCACGCCCGCCCAGCTGGCCGTGCGCGAGTGCTACAGCGGCATCATGGCCGCGCCCACGGCCCTGCTGCGCCGCCTGCTGCCGCTGCTGTCCAGCGACAACGCCCAGCAGGAGTTCTATCTGACCGACGTGGTGCGCCACGCCGTGGCGGCGGGCGAAGCCGTTACGGCCCTCAAAACGGCAGATGCCGCCCAGGTGGCGGGCGTCAACAGCCCCGCCCAGCTGGCCGCGCTGGAGCGCGAAGCCCAGCGCCGCATGGCCGATGCCCTGATGGCGCAAGGCGTGCGCCTGGCCGACCCCGCCCGCCTGGACGTGCGCGGCACGCTCGAATGCGGGCAAGACGTGGAAATCGACATCGGCTGCCTGTTTGAAGGCCATGTCAGCCTGGGCGACGGCGTGCGCATCGGCGCGCACTGCGTCATCGCCAATGCCTGCATCGAAGCGGGCGCGCGCATTCACCCCTTCACCCACATTGACGGCGGCGCGCCGCAAGGCGTGCGCGTGGGCGCTGGCGCGCTCATCGGCCCCTACGCCCGCCTGCGCCCCGGCGCGCAGCTGGGCGCTGACGTGCACATTGGCAACTTCGTCGAAGTCAAGAATTCCACTCTCGCCCCGGGCGCCAAGGCCAACCACCTGGCCTATCTGGGCGACGCCACCGTGGGCGAGCGCGTGAACTACGGCGCAGGCAGCATCACCGCCAATTACGACGGCGCCCGCAAGCACCGCACCACCATCGGGGCAGACGTGCATGTGGGCAGCAACTGCGTGCTCGTGGCCCCCGTCACCCTGGGCGCGGGCGGCACCGTGGCGGCCGGCTCGGTCATCACCCAAGACACCGCCCCCGGCGCGCTGGCCATTGCGCGCGGCCGCCAAAGCAGCCTGCCCGGCTGGCAGCGCCCCGCCAAGCCGTCCAAAGGCTGACCATGCCGCTGCCCCGCCGCCGCTGGTTGCAAGCCGCCGCGTTCGCGCTGGCCGCCGCTCCGTTGGCGCGCGCGCAAGCCCGCAGCCAGCGCAAACGCCGCAGCGCCTACCCCATCGCGCCGGGCCGGTCTTTCTGGCTGCCGGAACTCTCGCCCGCCGGTCCTGTGGTCGCCGTTGTCAATCTGTACACGCAGCATGCGCAGATTTACCGCAACGGCATCGCCATTGGCTACACCAGCGTGAGCACGGGCAAGCGCGGCTATGGCACGCCCACCGGGCGCTTTCAGGTGCTGGAAAAGCGGCGCTTTCACCGCTCCAGCACCTACGGCAACGCCCCCATGCCGTGGATGGTGCGGCTGACCTGGAGCGGCATCGCCTTTCACTCCGGCGCGCTGCCGGGCTTTCCCGCCTCGCACGGCTGCATCCGCCTGCCCGCCAGCTTCGCGCCGCAGCTTTTCGGCGCGCTCTCGCTGGGCGACACCGTGGCCGTGCTCAACCAGCCTGCCGACGCCTTCACCACCCTGGCCCCCATCGACCCGCTGGGCCGCCCGCTGCTACAGCCTGAAATGCTCGCCGCCACGGCGTGGTGGAGAGAAGCCGCCGCCAGCGCGGCGCCGGTTTCCGCCAGCCCGGTTTCCGCCAGCCCGGTTTCCGCCAGCCTTTTGACAGGCGCGCCCGCCAGCCTGGCCGCTCCGCCCCTGGCGCTGCTCGCCAGCCTGCCCCAGCAGCGCCTGTTCGTGCTGGAGGCGGGCCAGGTGGCCGCCGCCGCGCCCCTGCCGCCCGGCGCGCGCCAGCAAGCTCTGCCGCTCGCTGCCGCGCCCTTGAGATGGCAGCCCCCAGGCCACTGGCAAGCGCCCGGCCAGAGCGGCAATGCGGCTGACGCCACCCTGTGGCAGACCGTGCTGCCGTCTGACGCCGCCTTCAGCCAGCGCCTGCGCGCGCGCATCACGCCCGGCAGCACCCTTGTTCTCAGCGACCTACCCGCCGTGGGCGATCTGCACCTGGCCGCCTGGAAGCTTTGAATGCCTGCGCAAGGAGCGGCCGGGAATGCATGGAGAGCCGGGCGCAGTGCACCATTTTCGCTCCTTCATTCATAGCATGATGTCCTAGTGGATATTGCGCGAAGCGGCATTTTTGACGCCCTGAATTCGCTCCTGTTTTTGTTGCTTTCTGGCAGGCCCGCACGGGCTTCCGGCCTCGCAAAAAACGGCCTTTTTCAAGGCCGTCATGACTCTGTTGCGAGGCCACGCCGCTTCAGATTCCAAGACTGGCAGCGCGCGGCTGGCACGGGTCAGCTGCCGGACTTGAGGGCGCGGTAGCCGATGTCGCGGCGGTATTGCGCGCCGTCGAAGTGGATGGCGCGGGCCAGGTCGTAGGCGCGGGCCTGGGCTTGCTTGAGGGAGTCGGCCAGGGCGGTGGCGCAGAGCACGCGGCCGCCGGAGGTTTTGATCTGGCCGCTCTCGTCCAGCGTGGTGCCGGCGTGGAAGACGACGGCGTCGTCCTGCGGCTTGGGCAGGCCGGTGATGAGGTCGCCCTTCTTGGGCGCAAGCGGGTAGCCGGCGGCGGCCATCACCACGCCCAGGGCCGGGCGGCGGTCCCATTCGAGCTGCACTTCGCCCAGCTTGCCGGAGGTGGCGGCCAGCAGCACTTCAAGCAGGTCGGATTTGAGGCGCAGCATGATGGGCTGGGTTTCGGGGTCGCCCATGCGGCAGTTGAATTCCAGCGTTTTGGGGCGGCCTTGCGCGTCGATCATCAGGCCGGCATACAGAAAGCCGGTGTAGGAGATGCCGTCCTTGTCCATGCCGCGCACGGTGGGCAGGATGATGTCGCGCATGGCGCGGGCGTGCACGTCGGGCGTGACGACGGGGGCGGGCGAATACGCGCCCATGCCGCCGGTGTTGGGGCCTTGGTCGCCATCTTTCAGGCGCTTGTGATCCTGGCTGGTGGCCAAGGGGATGACGTTTTTGCCGTCGCACAAAACGATGAAGCTGGCTTCTTCGCCTTGCAGGCATTCTTCGATGACCACGCGGGGCACGGCCTGGCCGTCAGCGCCCGCGTTGTGCGCCACGCCGAGGGTGTTGCCGCCGAGCATGTCGTCAATGGCGGCAAAGGCTTCTTCCTTGGTGGCGGCCACGACCACGCCTTTGCCCGCAGCCAGGCCGTCGGCCTTGACGACGATGGGCGCGCCCGTTTTTTCAACGTAGGCGCGGGCGGCGGCGGCATCCGTGAAAGTCTCGTAGGCGGCGGTGGGAATGCCGTGGCGCTGCATGAAGTCCTTGCTGAAAGCCTTGGAGCTTTCCAGCTGCGCGGCGGCTTTGGTGGGGCCGAAGATGCGCAGGCCGTGGGCGCGGAAGTCATCCACCACGCCGGCGGCCAGGGGCTGCTCGGGGCCAACGACCGTGAGGCCGATTTTTTCGGCCTGCGCCCATTCGCGCAGTTCGGCCAGATTGGTGATGGGCACGTTTTTCAGCTCCGGCGCGCTGGCGGTGCCGCCGTTGCCGGGGGCCACATAGACCTGTTGCACTTTGGGCGAGCGGGCCAGCCGCCAGGCCAGCGCGTGTTCGCGGCCGCCGGAGCCAATAACGAGAACTTTCATGGAGCGGATTCGGAGGTGGGTTCGGGTGTGGGAGAAAGGGGGGCGGCGGAGATGCGCAGGCCCGCCGTCAGCGCAGCCAGGCTGGCTTCTTTGACTTCTTCGCGCCTGGGCTGCGGGCAGTGGGGCGGGTCGGTGTTGTAGCCAATGGCAACGTGCCCGCCATCGCGCCCGCTGCTGCCGCACCACGATACGTCGCCGCCGCAGGCAGTCAGCAGCAGGACGGCCAGCGCCGCGAGGCTTGCGGCGCTGGCGGCGGCAGTGGCAGCGGAGCGGGCGGGAGTCATGAGGAAGCAGCCTTTCTTCGCTTGTGGGGCAGCAACTGGGCGCGCACCTGCTGGCGGATGCGCTCGTAGTTTTGCCGCATGTGGCGCGCCAGCGCCGCCACGTCGGCCTGCTGCACCTGATTGAGCATGGACTGGCAAAACGGCTGGCCCGTGACGAGCGCCAGCGGAGCGGCCTGCTTCATCTGGCTGGCGGCGCGCTGGAGCGTCTGGCGCGTTTCGTCATGCGGCGAGCGGCTCAAGGGGCGCTGGAGTTCAGGCACGTTCACAAAGGCCATGTGCGCGGCCTGCGTGAGCTTTTGCCGCACGGCGGGCGCTTGCGCCTGCCAGGTGGAGGCCATGCCGGGCGCGGCCGTCTGGCAGGCGGCGGCGAGGTTGTCAAACGCCAGGTTGCCCTGGGCCAGCAGTGCATCCAGCGCCTTGCCTGCCGCACCCGCGCCGCTGGCGGCCTGGGCGCTGCCTGCGGCCAGCCACAGCGCGGCCAGCAACGGCGCAGCCAGAGTGCAGGCGGCTTGTGTGCGGGCGCTGGCGTGAGGGGCGGGCGGGCGGTCTGACATTGAAAAAAGGAGCAAATTCAGGGGGTGTGAAAAGGCGTTGGCCGCTGGATTGACGGGGACCTCAAGCTATTGAATCAGGAGCAAAAAAGAACCAAAGAGCGTGTTCAAAAGTCCAGCTCGGCGTTGTGGAACACGTCTTGCACGTCGTCCAGGTCTTCCAGCATGTCCAGCAGCTTTTGCATCTTGGCGGCCTCTTCGCCGCCCAGCTCAATGGTGTTTTCGGCGCGCATGGTCACTTCGGCAATTTCGGGCTTGAGGCCGGCGGCTTCCAGCGCGTTTTTCACGGCTTCAAAGTCGCCGGGGGCGGTGATGACTTCAATGGCGCCGTCTTCGCCGGTGATCACGTCTTCAGCGCCTGCTTCCAGCGCGGCCTCCATCACCTTTTCCTCGCTCGTGCCGGGCGCGAAGATGAGCTGGCCGCAGTGCTTGAACTGAAAGGCCACCGAACCTTCGGAACCCATGTTGCCGCCGTACTTGGAAAAAACATGGCGCACATCGGCCACGGTGCGCACGCGGTTGTCGGTCATGGCGTCCACGATGATGGCCGCGCCGCCGATGCCGTAGCCCTCGTAGCGGATTTCCTCGTAGCTCACGCCTTCAAGGTTGCCCGTGGCCTTGTCAATGTTGCGCTTGATGGTGTCGGCAGGCATGTTGGCTGCCTTGGCCTTGTCTATGGCCAGGCGCAGGCGCGGATTGGCATTCGGATCGCCCCCGCCCGTGCGCGCGGCCACCATGATTTCGCGCACCACGCGCGTCCACACGCGCTGGCGTTTTTCGTCCTGCCGCCCCTTGCGGTGCTGAATATTTGCCCATTTGCTGTGGCCAGCCATAAACCAAGTCCTTCGCAGTCAAAAGAATCCATGAAAATCCGCGCTGATTCTACGTTTCGCCCACTTTTCACGGGCCTTTTTCCCTCTTTCACCCCTCGGAAGGAACCCTTTTCATGGCCGATCCCATCCTGCTTGCCCGGCACGGCGGCGAATCGTGTTTTCTGCTGCCCGGCATGGCCAACCGCCACGGCCTGATCACCGGCGCCACTGGCACGGGCAAAACCGTCACGCTGCAAAAACTGGCCGAATCGTTCAGCCACATGGGCGTGCCCGTGTTCCTGGCCGATGTGAAGGGCGATCTCACCGGCATCAGCCAAAGCGGCCATATCGAAGGCAAGCTGGCCGCCACCCTTGAAGAGCGCGGCCTGCCCGTGCCGGAAGGGCGCGCCTGCCCCGTCACGCTCTGGGACGTGTTCGGCGCGCAAGGCCACCCCGTGCGCGCCACCATTTCAGACATGGGGCCGCTGCTGCTGGGCCGCATGCTGGGCCTGAACGACACGCAAGCGGGCGTGCTCAACATCGTCTTCAAGATTGCCGACGACAGCGGCCTGCTCCTGCTCGACGCCAAAGACCTGCGCGCCATGCTCCAGCACGTGGGCGACAACGCCAAACAGTTCACCACCGCCTACGGCAACATCAGCAGCGCCAGCATCGGCGCCATCCAGCGCGCGCTGCTCCAGATCGAAAGCCAGGGCGGCGACGGCTTCTTCGGCGAACCCATGCTCGACATCGACGACATGATGCAAACCGCAGAAGGCGGCCAGGGCATCGTCAATATCCTCATCGCCGACAAACTCATGCAGGCCCCGCGCCTGTACGCCACCTTCTTGCTGTGGCTGCTCTCCGAGCTGTTCGAGCGCCTGCCCGAAATAGGCGACCCCGAAAAACCGAAGATGGTCTTCTTCTTCGACGAAGCCCACCTGCTCTTTGCCGACGCGCCCAAAGCCCTGCTGGAGCGCATAGAACTCGTCGTGCGCCTGGTGCGCAGCAAAGGCGTGGGCGTGTACTTCGTCACCCAAAACCCGATGGACGTGCCCGACACCGTGCTCGCCCAGCTGGGCAACCGCGTGCAGCACGCCCTGCGCGCCTTCACCCCGCGCGACCAGAAAGCCGTCAAGGCCACCGCGCAAACCATGCGCGCCAACCCCGCGCTTGACGTGGAAAGCGCCATCACCAGCCTGGCCGTAGGCGAAGCGCTCATCAGCCTGCTCGATGAAAAAGGCCGCCCCGGCATCACCCAGCGCGCCTTCGTCATCCCGCCCGCCAGCCGCATCGGCCCTGCCACCGAAGCCGAACGCCAGGCGCTGCTGCAAAACTCCCTGGTCGCCGGCCACTACGAAAAAGCCGTAGACCGCGAATCCGCCTACGAAGTGCTCAAGGCCCGCGCAGGCCAGACGGCAGCAGCGGCAGGCGGCGCAGCAGACGGCCAGGCCGGCGGCGGCCTGATGGGCATGGCGCGCGACCTGCTCTTTGGCACCACCGGCCCGCGCGGCGGCAAACACGACGGTCTGGTGCAAACCCTCATCAAATCCACCACCCGCACCGTCGGCAACAACCTGGGCCGCCAAATCCTGCGCGGCGTGCTGGGCAGCATGATGGGCCGCAAGTGAGGGGCCGGAGCCGGGCGGCATGCTTGGCAGGCGCTTGCGTCTTGCTTGTATTTCGCTCCTCAAACGATAGCAATAGGTCCTAGTGGATGCTGCGCAAGATCCGTTTTTAAGACCTTAAACTTGCTCCGCTTTTCGATGCGGAGCGGGCTTTATTCAACCAAAGGCACATCGCCTGTCTTTCTGAGGGGCCTATATCCCCGTGTTTTGGTGGGGCATTGCAGGCAGGGTAAATTGGTTGCTACGGTTGTCCACAAATATTTCTGCTCAGGGTTGATGATGAAACAAGGTGAAACTGCACATTTGCGCCAGTGCGTGCCGCAAAGCAAGCTGCGTCAAGAAGCGGGCGCCGCCCGTGGCGGGCTGGCGGCGCTGGCGCTGCTGGCGGCGGGCGTGGCGGCACAAGCGCAGACGGCGCCCGTGAGCGTGGAGCGGCTGACCCTGTTTGCCAGCCTGGGCGGCCAGCAGGCAGCGCACACGGCCGAAGGCGCAGCGCAGACAGCGCTGAACCTGAACGCTCTGGGTATTGCCGCCACCTGGCAGCGCCAGAGCGCGCCGCAAGGCGGTACGGCCTGGACCTGGGAGCTGGTCAATACCAGCGGCCAGCCCATACGCGGCCTGCGCCTGACGGCGCTGGCCGATGCCGACATTGAAGCGGCACAAAACACCTTCTTCAACGAAACCGCCCGGCAGCCAACAGGCCTGGGCACGCCAGCCGGACAAATCCGCGCCGATCGCTGGGAGGCGGCCGAGCCGGGCTACCACACGGGCGATTTGCTCGCGCGCGCCGCCACGGGGCAGCTGGGCAACCAAAGCGCTTTGAGCGCCAGCGCCCCTGACGATGCCGCCCTGGCGCTATCGCTGCCTGTGCCCGAATGGCAGCCCGGCCAGCGCCTGAGCGTCACCGCCACGCTGACTCCGGCGGCTGTGGCTGATGCCAGCCTGCTGCAAACCGACGCGGCCAGCGGCCAGAGCCTGAGTTTTGACTTGCGCGCCAAGCTGCAAACAAATACGCCGACTCCGACTCCGACTCCGACTCCGACTCCGACGCCGACGCCGACGCCTGGCCCAGGCCCGGCGCCAGCGGGCCTGTACGCTGTGCCTGGCCCCGGCGGTCTTGCGCTGGGCGCACTGTCGCTGCTGCTGGGCGCGTGCTATGGGCGCTTTGGCGGCTTGGGCCGCAGCCGGCGGCGCAAGCAAGACAGCCGTCAAGCCGGTTCTGTCCGCCGCCTGCTGGCGGTGCTGCCTGCGCTGGTTTGCGCCGCTGTTTTGCTGACGGGCTGGCTCGCACCCGTGCAGCCTGCTCACGCCCTGTTTGACAACGGCGGCTTCGAGACAGGCGATACCAGCGGCTGGCAAAGCAGCCACGGCATCAATTCCGGCCTGCGGGGCAGTCAGCCTTACAGCGCCAGCAGCATTGTCATCGTCGCGGGCGGCCAGCGGCTGGGCGGCGTTTTGGGCGCTACGTTTGATCCGCGCGCGCCGCACCTGGACTTGCCGCGCGCGGGCCACTACACGGCCAAGGTCAATGACGAGCTGGGCGGGCGGCACATCAACGCCCTGAATCAAAGCGCCGTTATCACCGCCGCCGACCGCGACCCGCAAGACGGCAAACTGCACGTGCGCTTTGCCTACGCCGCCGTGCTGGAAGACCCCAGCCACCCGCCTGCGGCGCAGCCCTACTTTCATGTGCAGCTCAAGGATGTGACAACCGACGAAGTCATCTATGACGACTTCGCCTGGTCAGGCCAGCCCGGGCGCATCACCCACACCACCCTTCTTGGAGGCCGCACCTGGCGCGCCACGCCTTTCATCGACGTGGATATTCCAGTGCCTGACAGCCGCCTGGGCCACACCGTGGAAGTGCGTGTGCTTGCCGCCGACTGCGCGCATGGCGCGCATGGCGGCTATGTCTATGTGGACGCCTTTGGTTCGGCCCGCGTGCCCCCGCAGGCCGTCTGTCTGGCGGACTTGCGCGCCCGCGCCAAGCCCGGCAAGGTGCAGCTTGTCTGGAGCGATATCGGTGCACACGGCTACGCCATCTACCGCGCCGCCCTGCCGCAAGGCCCCTGGCAGCGGCTGGGGCAGACCGCCTCGCGCTACAGCACTTGGCTGGATGAAGGCGTGAGCGTCGGACAGACCTGGTACTACAGCGTCCGTCCCCTGAACGACCAAGGCGAGGAAACCTGCTCTTCCGCCCCCATCGCCAGCTCTGCCCCGCCCGAATGGCAGCCGGGCCAGCCGCTGACGCGCCCGCCGCGCTTTGACAGCCAGCCGCCGCTGGCAGGCCAGACGGGCCAGCCCTACCGCTACGCCGCGCACGCCAGCGACCCTGATGACGCAAGCAGCGACGCCGTCACCTACGCCCTTTCCCAATCGCCCGCCGGTATGAGCGTGGACGCAGCCAGCGGCCTCATCGCCTGGCCGCAACCTGGCCTGGCCGGTACATACGCCGTCACCCTCACGGCCACCGACCGCACGGGGCTGATTGCCAGCCAGAGCTACGCGCTGCAAATCAGCGACAGCCGCAACCGCCCGCCCGTCATCAGCAACATGCTGCCTGCCACGGGCCAGGAAGGCCAGCGTCTGAGCCACCAGGTGCAGGCCAGCGATCCCGACGGCGACGCCGTCACCTACACCCTGGGCACACAAGCCGAAGGCATGAACATCACCGCAGGCGGTCTCATCACCTGGCCGCAGCCCAAACCGGGCCGCTGGCCGCTGATGCTCACCGTGGCAGACGCCAAGGGCGCGCGCGCCACGCAGAACGTCACGCTGGTGATCAGCGCCATCACGCCGACGCCAACCCCCACGCCCACGCCCACGCCTACACCAACGCCGCCCGCCAACCAGCCGCCGCGCATCACCAGCACGCCGCCTGCGCAAGCACAAGTGGGCAGCGCCTACAGCTACGCCTTGCAAGCCACCGACCCTGAAGGCGCGCCGCTGACGTGCAGCCTCACGCGCGCCCCGCAAGGCATGAGCCTGAATGGCTGCACCGTGCAATGGACG